>JBOGLI010000233.1:0-14334 GCA_050746165.1 Terriglobales bacterium
CGCTTGAACGTGTCGGCGTAAATCATGTCTGAGCGTTCCATGGCGGCCTTCTGCTCGGGGAACTGCTCCATGCGGTACTCGCTCAGCCAAGGCGTTGGGACGTACCAGATCCCCTTCGCCGCCATCGTCTTCAGGTCCTCTTCGGCGATGTAGTTGCCGTGCTCGACCGAATCCACCCCGGCCTCCACCGCAATGTGCGCGCCCTCTTCCGCACTGGCGTGCGCGGCGACTTTATGCCGCTCGCGGTGCGCTTCGTCGGTGATGGCCTTCAACTCCTCCAGCGTGAACGTCGGACGCGAATGGATTTCGTTCCCCGGTCCCTGGAATGTACGCTGGTCTTCATAGACCTTGATCCAGTCCGCCCCGTGCGAAATCTGTTCGCGGACGGCCTTCCTACATCCATCCGGCCCATCGCAGACCTGCACTCCATGCGGGAAGTCGTACTCCCAGTTGTAGCCGAGCAGGGCATAGGCCCCGGTGACGTTTAACGCGCGCGTTACCACCAGCATGCGCGGCCCCGGTACGATTCCATGGTTTATCGCTTTCTTCAGGTCGGCGTCGGTGTACCCCGCGCCCTCGGTTTCCAGGTCACGGATGGCGGTGAACCCGTGATTGAGCGCCATCTTCGCCGCCGCCACCCCGCGAATCGCGCGATACGCCGCGCTCTCCTTCAGCAGTTGCTCGTCGTAATCGACAATGATGTCGCCCTGCAGCAGGATGTGCGTGTGCACGTCGATCAGCCCGGGCAAGCAAGTCGCGTTCGAGAGGTCAATCGTTTCCAGGAACGGCCGGCCGCTTCCATCCGGATTCGCCGCGGGAACGTTGACCGTCCCTACGCTCTCGATCTTGTTCCCCCGGATCGTGATCGCGACGTTCTTTCGCACGTCGTTGGACTTGCCGTCGATCAAGCTGCCGCACTTCAGGATCCTCCACTGCTCCGGCGCCTTCTGCTGCGGTTCGCTCGCCGTCTGCGCCGCCGCCGCTGCTGCCATCAACACGGCCGCCAAGAATACCGTCCGCTTTCTCATCTCTGCGCCCCTCTGCCTCTCTGCGCCCTCTGCGCTGATCCTTGTCATTCAAGAATCAAAAATCAAAAATCAACAATGACTTCGTCTTCCTTTGCGCCCTTTGCGGATGAAGTTCTCAATCGTCAATCGACAATTGCAGATGCTTGTTGTTTCTTGAGAGCCGCACATTCTACTCCTGTTGACCCGATGACCGGATTGATGTCTCGTTTCCCACACCGTCTCCCACAGCTTCTCCTCGTTTGCACTGCTTTTGCGTAATTGACCGCCGTCCCACACCCTCCTACATTCGTTTCATCCAGCCAAGCTGTAACCGCTCGCGAACAAGCTCCGGGGCGCCGGACAGGGAAGCGAACGGTGCCGTACCCGCAGCACGATTTTTCCACCGGAATTTCCAGCCGATTTGGCACTAAGGTGGAGAGTCCAGCGGGGGAGCAAAATCAGTAAGTCCTTTGCCGTCAAGCGCTAACTTTGATACCTGATTAACCGCGGAGGTAACGCAGAAGAGATACAATATGTAGTGTTAGTCACTTGACACGCACAACGGATAGGCGTAACTTCGCCATCCCAGAGAGATGTACGACGCGCGAATGGCTCGCGCGGTGTGGGCGTCGGCAGCCACGGTGGCTGCCCGGGAACTACCCCCGACGGTCTCGCTAATCGGCGATGCCGCCCGAGCAGTTCTTTCTCAATTTCGATCCGCGGCGGACGTGTCCCCGCAGGATTTTGCGGCCCCGATTGCGCGCCACTTTGTGCCATCGGGTGTCCGAAACGGCAACGCCGCCGGGTTGCGGTGACACTCTTCCCGGCGGCGCGAGTCCGCAGATTATGGGGCCCACTCGACTTTGAGGGTGGCCCACCCAAGCCGGTTTTGCTTGGGTGGGGTTAACTGTCAACTGGCAACCGGCAACTGTCCAAGGAGATCTCGATGGCCGACGTAACCACCAATACCGCGACGACTTCCACCACCACTCCCGCTCCCTCGAAGTCGAAGAAGGCCCCCGGCCTCTCCTTCCGGCGCTACTTCACCCAAGCCGGCGTCTCGCCCTACGACACCATCGAGTGGGAGACGCGTACGGCGCAGATCACCGACGCCGCCGGCAAGGCCATCTTCGAGCAGAAAAACGTGGATGTCCCCAAGGATTGGTCGATGACGGCCACCAACATCGCGGCCAGCAAGTACCTCCACGGACGCCTCAATACTCCCGAGCGCGAGACCGGTGTCCGCCAGCTCATCTCCCGCGTCGCCGAAACGATCCGCGACTGGGGCATGACGGGCGGCTACTTCAAGTCTGCCGACGACGCCGCCGTCTTCCATGACGAGCTCGCCCACATCCTGCTCCGCCAGATGGCGGCGTTCAATTCGCCTGTCTGGTTCAACGTCGGCTGCGACCGCATCGAGCCCAATGCCGACGGCTCCAACTGGCACTGGAACCAGCAGACGCAGACCGTCGAGTTCTCGCCTTCCGGCTATCGCAACCCGCAGTGCTCGGCCTGCTTCATCAACTCGGTCAAGGACTCGATGGACTCCATCATGACCCTGGCCAAGACCGAGGCCATGCTCTTCAAGTGGGGCTCCGGCACCGGTTCCAACCTCAGCAGCCTGCGCGGCTCCAACGAACCGCTTTCCGGCGGCGGCACCGCCAGCGGTCCGCTCAGCTTCATGAAGGGCTTCGACGCCTTCGCCGGCGTCATCAAGAGCGGCGGCAAGACCCGACGCGCCGCCAAGATGGTCATTCTCAACGTGGACCATCCCGACATCGAGGACTTCATCGACTGCAAGATGACCGAGGAGAAGAAGGCGCACGCCCTGATCGCGCAGGGCTACGACGGCTCCAATCCCGATGCCGCCGCCTACTCCTCCATCTTCTTCCAGAACGCAAATAACTCCGTTCGCGTGACCGACGAATTCATGGTCGCCGTCGAGCGCGATGGCGAGTTCACCACCCGCAACGTCCAGGACAGCAAGCCCAACAAGACCGTCCGCGCCCGCGACCTGCTCAATAAGATTGCCGAAGCTACGTGGCACTGCGGCGATCCCGGCATGCAGTACGACACCACCGTCAATCGCTGGCATACATCGAAGAACACCTCCCGGATCAACGCCTCCAATCCTTGCTCCGAGTACATGTTCCTCGACTACTCCGCCTGCAACCTGGCCTCGCTGAACCTGATGAAGTTCGCCCCCAACGGGCAGTTCGACGTCGAGGCCTATCGCTATGCCGTCGACGTGGTTATCACCGCGCAGGAGATCCTGGTGGACTTCTCCGGCTATCCGACCGAGTCGATCGCGCGCAACTCGCACGACTACCGTCCGCTCGGACTTGGCTACGCCAACCTCGGCGCCCTGCTCATGGCCAGCGGCCTGCCCTACGACTCTGACGCCGGCCGCGACTACGCCGCCTGCGTCACCGCCATCATGTGCGGCGAAGCCTATCTCCAGTCCTCCCGCATCGCCGAACTTTGCCCTTCTCTGGAACCCGCGTCGGACAAAACGAAGGCCGCTCTTACCAACGACCAACGACCAACAACCAACGACCGTGGTGGCGCCTGCCCCGGCTGGTACATCAATCGCGAGCCCTTCCTCGACGTCATTCGCATGCACCGCGCGTCGGTGAACAACATCGGCACCACGTCGGCTTCGCCGGCGGCGAAAGCCCTGATCGAAGCCAGCAAGGACTGCTGGGACGAGGCCCTCTCCCACGGTGAGAAGTTCGGCTACCGCAACGCCCAGGTCACGGTTCTCGCCCCCACCGGCACGATCGGCTTCCTCATGGACTGCGACACCACCGGCATCGAGCCCGACCTGGCGCTGGTGAAGTACAAGAAGCTGGTCGGCGGCGGACTGATCAAGATCGTGAACAACACGGTTCCGGCGGCACTGTTCAAGCTTGGCTACAGCTCTGAGCAGTGCGACGCCATCGTCAGCTACATCGACGCCACCGGCACCATCGAAGGCGCGCCCCACATCAAGGACGAACACCTGGCGGTCTTCGACTGCTCCTTCAAGCCCGCGAAGGGCACGCGCTCCATCCACTACATGGGCCACCTGCGCATGATGGCCGCCACCCAGCCGTTCATCTCCGGCGCCATCAGCAAGACCATCAACATGCCCGAGAATGCCACCGTCGAAGAGATCGCCGAGGCCTATATGCAGGCCTGGCGTCTCGGACTGAAGGCGGTCGCCGTTTACCGCGACGGCTGCAAGAAGTCGCAACCCATGGTCGTCAAGGGCGGTGACAAGAGCGATGTGGCACCGGCTGCCTCAGCCGGTGCAATCGTTACGCAGCCCGCCGGCCCCATCGACCGCGAGGGTGAAGCCGGGCCGCCGTTGGCCATCCGCCACCGGCTTCCGGTGGAACGCGCGTCGATCACCCACAAATTCAACGTCGGCGGACACGAGGGCTACATCACCGTCGGCGTCTATCCCAACCAGCAGCCTGGTGAGATCTTTATCACCATGGCGAAAGAAGGTTCGACCGTCAGCGGCCTCATGGACAGCTTCGCCCTGGCAGTCTCCATGGCCCTGCAGCATGGCGTTCCGCTCAAGCTGCTCTGCAACAAGTTCTCGCACACCCGCTTCGAGCCCTCGGGCTGGACCGGCAACGAGAACATCGGCTACGCGACGTCGATCATGGACTACATCTTCCGCTGGCTCGAGCAGAAGTTCGTCACCGGCCAGCAGCAGTTGCTCTTTCCCGGCATGAAGCCCGAGCAGCCACAACCGGAAGCTGCGCCCCCGACAGCCGACAGCCGAAAGCCGACAGCCGCTTTTCACGCGTCCGATGCCATGAAAGAACTGGTGGAGTTCGGCGACTCGCCGAGCTGCCATACCTGCGGCGCGATCATGACGCGTAACGGTTCCTGTTACCGCTGCATGAGCTGCGGGTCGACATCGGGTTGTAGTTAAACAACCTCGGTCTGGCGCAAGGCACATGGCTCATGGCGCAAGGGAACCAACTGCCCAGTGCCCGAAGCCCGAAGCCCGAAGCCCGAAGCCCGAAGCCCGAAGCCATAAGGCTTTTCGATAGCTCGCATCACGATTTTGAATGAGACGCGCGCCAACGCCGACGTTAGAATCGATCGTTGGGGTTGAACGGAATTTCGCAGTTGGGGTGTAGAAGAAAATGGCTTACCTGTTCCGCTACGAATTTCTCGACGGCAAGATCATGACCTACGACTTTCCGCCCGCGCACCTGGCGACCAGCGTCAACCAGGAGCGTCATATTCTCTCGCTCGATAGCGAGGAGGCCATCTCCCGCCTGCGCGAGATGCTCAACTCCCTCTGCGCCAAGACTTGGGCGTCGGAGCGTGAGTGCTCGCAGGCCCTGATGCGCGTCGCCTCCGGCGGATAACAAGTGCTGAGATCCGAGTGCTGAGTGCTGAGAGAACGGCACTCGGCACTTCTTCCTTACGCGGCACTCCTTCCCTAAAGATGTACCCGCGCCCATTGCCCATCTTTGTTTCCGGCGACTGTCGGCGCCCAGGAAATCAGCATCATAGGCAAGCAATGGCCCTGCGTCGTCCAACCTGGCGAGACATCGTCATTCCGCTCCTCATCGGCGCGTTTAGCATCGGGATCGTGGTGCGCCGGCCGCGGTTTGCCGCCGTCCATACGGTGGACGCACTGGAACTCATCGGCGCCGGCCTGATGTTCGGACTGGCCCTGCGCGCCTTTTCCATGTGGCTCCACAACCGCCGCTGACCCGCGTTGGACGCGTGTACATCGAGGGCATACCATCTTTCGCCATCATGTCGAGGATCGATGGGTCCGCCGCCCTCGCGCCGGGCGTCCTGCATCTAAAGATTGTGTTGCAGGATTGACCGGGCGGTTACAATGAAGAAAGCGATGCCGAAAACCAAGCCAATCGTGCTCAATTTTCGCCCTAAATCGGCGAAGGAATTAGCTGTATCTCTTGGCATTCCGGAAGAGCGGTACCGCCGGCTGGTCGAGATCGCTGAGAAAATCACGGGCAAGCCGTATGTGCCCAACGGCCATCTTGATCACAAAAAAAGTCGCAGTGTGGCAGTGAAATCCAAACACTCCGGACAGCGCACTCATGCCACCAGCAGCAAGACCGCCAAAGCGCGGCATTAATTCCGATTTCTGTTTCCTCAACATCCCTTACGACAAGAAGTTTGAGAAGCTTTATCTCGCGTATATCGTCGCACTGATTGCGCATGGGTTGAAGCCGCGAGCCACGCTCGGCGTTCCGCGCGATGCCCGCCGGTTGGAGCGCATTTTCGAACTCCTGCGGCAGTCGCAATACTCCGTCCATGACCTCTCGCGCATCGAACTGGACCGCCGCCCCCCGCGTGCGCCTCGCTTCAATATGCCGTTTGAACTGGGAATGGCAGTCGCGTGGTCACTCATGAATCCTCAGCGGCACGCCTGGATCGGGTGCGATTCCGTCCTGCATCGTCCGCTGAAATCGATCAGCGACCTCAATGGTACCGACTTTCACACTCATCACGGCCGCATCGAGGGTGTCATGCGGTCACTCTGCAATGCGTTTGTCAGCCGCGCGGAGCGCCCTTCCGTTCCGCGCATGATGCGCGTTTATCGCCAGCTTCGTCGCGCTATTCCCGACCTCCAACGAGAAACCGGCACCACCGATCTTTTCGAGGCGCGTATCTTCAACGAACTTATCGCGGAGGCGCGCGTCTTGTGGGAACAACAGCCCTGATGCGAAAACAGATGATGGAAGCGGGCGCTACGGCCTGATCTCGATCGGCGTCCCGTCGGGCACAAGCGACCAGATCTCTTCAATTTCTTTATCCGTGACGGCGATGCAGCCATCGGTCCAATCCATCATCCGCTGCGAAGAGCTGACCCAACCAAAGCCATTGGGGAGACCGTGGATCATGATGTCGCCGCCGGGATCGAATCTTCCAGTAGCGGCGCGCTTGCGATCATTGTCATTCGGGTAGGAAATATGCAGCGCGAGGTAGAACCTGCTTCGTGGGTTGCGCCGGTCGATGACGTAATTTCCTTCGGGCGTTTTGTGGTCGCCCTGGCGCTCCTTCGGTCCGATCGGGTGCGTGCCTAATGAGACACGATACGTCCGCAAGACCGTGTCGCCGCGCAGCAGTTCCAACTTGCGGTCCTTCTTGAACACGATGATTCGGTCTGCCTGGATGGCGG
The DNA here is from genome assembly GCA_050746165.1 of Terriglobales bacterium. Classification (GTDB taxonomy): domain Bacteria; phylum Acidobacteriota; class Terriglobia; order Terriglobales; family Acidobacteriaceae; genus DAISJI01. The sequence continues at coordinate 7,171 of JBOGLI010000233.1, forward strand.
CTGGTTTGGGCGGATCGCCGGCAGAAACGCGCGCTATAAAAAGGAGCGCCAGGCCGACACAAAAGACCGCAACTGGAATGATCCGCTTCACACGCTGACAGTCTGAGTCATTTCGCCACACGCACGCAAGTACGGAAAGCTGACCGACAATAATGGCGAAGCGAGTTTGTCACCTCGCTTCCCACGGCCTACTTATCGTCATTGAAGATGTCGGCCACCGCCTTCCACTTGCCGCCGATCTTCCGCCATACCACCACGTACTTGCCGCGCTGGGTTGGCGGGTTGGCCAGCTTCATCTTGATTTCCGTCCAGCCGGTGTCGTACGCCATGTCGCCCGCTCTCGACACGACGATTTTATTCACACCGAAGTTAACGGAAACGATATTCGGGTCGGAGAGGAAGTGCTGCCAGGTCGCGCGAATCTGCTGCGTTCCGGTTGCGATGGGCGCATTCGGCGGGAACATCGACGCATCGTCGGCGTAGGGCGCCATGACCTTGTCCAGGTTCTTCTGCATGGACGCTTCCGCCCACTGCTTGTCGAGTTCGCGGATTGCCTTTTCGTTGGCGCTCGTTTGCGCCAGCGCTCCCACGGCGCAGAGCACGAGCAGCACGATGCTGAGTGATTTCATTCGGATCCCCTCCAGTGAGGCACTGGAATGTACACCACGCGCGTCCAGCGCACAACCGGCGCGAGTTTTCTGTCAACGGCCATGACCAGGAACAGTATTTCAGTTCGTCAGTATTTCAGTCGTTCAGCGCCGAGGATGTCGTCTGAACGACTGAAATACTGAAATACTGACATACTGAAATACTCAGATACGCGCAACGGGAGCACCGCCGGCCCGTCCGATGTGCTGTTTTCGTGAAAAATCCCGCGCTTTGGCGTATGATTCGCCCGCTCCAACAATCAGCAGCAGTCTCCCGCCGGAGGCGCTTCATGCTCGAAACGCTCGACCTCAAGAAACAACTCAGCAAGCCCGCCTACGCCAAGGCCATGGGCGAGCTGCAGGAGAAGTTGCGCGGCCTGCAATACCTCGTCAAGGAAGCCGAAGTTCCCGTCATCATTTGTCTCGAAGGCTGGGACACCGCCGGGAAGGGCCAGATCGTCAAGAAGCTGTCCGAGAAGCTGGACCCGCGCCTCTTCCGCGTGATCTCCGGATCGCCGCCGACCGAACTCGAGAAGCGCTACCACTTCCTGTGGCGCTACCAGATGGCGCTGCCTAACGATGGCGAAGCGGTCGTCTTCGACCACTCCTGGTACGGGCGCGTGCTGGTTGAGCGCGTGGACAAAGTAGCGAAGAAAAAGCTGTGGAAGCAGGCATATGAAGAGATCAACCAGTTCGAGCGCTGGCTCGCCGACGATGGCCAGGTGCTGATCAAGTTCTGGATGCACATCACCAAAGGCGAGCAGAAGAAGCGCTTCCAGACCTGCCTGAACGACTCGGCGCTGAAGTGGAAGATCACCAAGGAGTACCGCCGCCATCATCGCGACTACGCCAAGTGGACGGAGGCGGTCGAGGAAATGCTCGCCAAGACCGACGCGCCGCACGCGCCCTGGACCGTCGTCGAGGCCAACGACATGCGCTTCGCGCGCGTGAAGGTGTTTCAGACGATCGTCAGCCGGATCGAGGAGTCGCTCGCCAAGCGCAAGTCGGTACCGGAGTTGATCTCGCGCAACGCGGCGGCGCAGCCCTTCATGAAGGCCATGCGCGCGGAGATCACTCGCAAGGACGATGCGGCGATGAAATCAGGCAAGCCGGAAAAAACTACGCCAAAGGCGGTGGGCGCCCATGCTTGAAAAAATGACGGTAAAGAAGCTGACCGAGCCCCAGTACGAGCAGCAGATCGGCCGCGCGCAGGTGCGGATGCGCGAGTTGGAATTCCAGCTCTTCAAGAAGCAGGTGCCGGTGCTCTGCGTCTTCGAAGGATGGGATGCGGCGGGCAAGGGCGGCGCCATTAAGCGCGTCACCGAAATGCTTGACCCGCGCGGCTACACGGTCACGCCGTTCGCCGCGCCGCGCGGCGAGGAGAAGACCCATCATTATCTCTGGCGCTTCTGGAAGTCGCTGCCGCGCGCCGGGCACCTCGCCGTTTGGGACCGCAGCCACTACGGCCGCGTGCTCGTCGAACGAGTCGAGGGCTTCTGCAATGAAGAAGAGTGGCGGCGCGCCTTCCGCGAGATCAACGAATTCGAGTCGCACCAGAGCGGCTACGGCATGGTCGTCTGCAAGTTCTGGCTGCACATCAGCAAGGAAGAGCAGCTCCGCCGATTCAAGAGCCGCGAGGTGGACCCGTTCCGCTCCTACAAGCTGACCGAGGAAGACTGGCGTAACCGCGCCAAGTGGGACCGCTACATGGAGGCCGTCGAGGACATGCTGCTGCACACCAGCACCTCGTACGCGCCCTGGACGGTGGTGGAAGCGGAGAACAAGTACTACGCCCGCGTTAAGGTGGTGAAAACCATCGTGGACGCGATTGAAAAAAGAATGAATTAGCCGCGGATGAACGCGGATCGACGCGGATTGATATGATGGTTTCGAATCCGCGTTGATCCGCGTAAATCCGCGGCAAGGTTTTTTTCGTGATCGATCAGGAACGGACACAATCGTTATTTCGTAAGCTCGAAGAGTTGTTATCGCACAAGGGGAAGCCGACGCCCGAGCGCGTCCACCACGTGCGCACCACCGCGCGCCGTTTGGAAGCGGTGCTGCAGGTCTGTTATCCCGAGCCTGGTTCGCGCGTTACCAGGCTGATGCGGCAATTGAAGAAACTCCGCAGGAGGGCCGGGAGGGTCCGTGACATCGACGTGCAGACGGCCGCGCTGCGCGGACTCAAGATCGGACGCGAATCGGAGCGCAAGTCCCGCCTGCTGGCCCACCTTGCCGACACGCGCGACTCCGAAGAGGACAAGTTTCGCAAGGCAGTGCAAGGGGCGCTCTCAAAAAAGGTCGCTAAGCACCTGGACCAGGTCGCCGATGAACTGGCGCAGAGCATGGCGCCGCCGAAGCCCGGCGAGCCGGTGCAAGCGCCGGTCTGGCTCGGTTTCGAACCGGTACTGGCGTCGCTGCGCATGTTCGTCCGCGCCACGCGCGAGTCCAAGGTACTCACCCCCGAGAACCTGCACGGCTATCGCACCCGCTGCAAGCGCATCCGCTATATCGCGGAGATGGCGGGAGACACACCCGAGACAAAACGTGTCGCCGGGGCATTAAAGAAATTGCAGGACGGAATTGGCGACTGGCATGACTGGGTAACCTTGACCAATACCGCGGAGGAGTTGTTCAAGCGTTCGCTCGATAGCGCGCTCGTCGCGGCGCTGCGGAATATCACCAGCGCCAAGTTTGTCGAGGCCAGGAACCTTGCGGAAGATATCCGCCGGGAACTTATGCGCGAGTACCGCGAAACGCTCGCCGCCGATCGCGAGAAGCGGCAACGGCTGGCCGGCGGAGGCAAATCGGCCGCGACTTCGCGGCGCAAGCCGGCGTCTTCTGTCAGCATGCGGGATGCGCGCGCGGAAGTCGCGTAGCAAACCAGTCGCCGGTCGCACGTCATCATTCGAAGTAGCGGTGAGCCGAGGACCAAAGCCCAAAGCCCAAAGCCCGAGGCCCGAAGCCCGAAGTCCGAAGTCATGCCTACTCTCGCCGCCGTCGATCTCGGAGCGAACTCGGTACGGTTGAAAGTGGCGCGCCTTGGCCCGCGCAAGCTGGTCACCCTGCACGAAGACCGCGAGGTCGTGCGCCTGGGCGAGTCGGTCTTCCGCACCGGGATGCTTGCTCCCGACGCCATGGCCCGCACCGTGAAGGTGCTGCACCGCTTCCGCAAGGCGGTGGACAAGTTCGGCGACGTGCGCGTGCGCGTCACTGCGACCAGCGCCCTCCGCGACGCCCGCAACTCGCAGGCATTCATCGAGTGGGTCCGGGTCCGCACCGGCTGGGAGACGGAGATCATCTCCGGCATCGAGGAAGCGCGCCTGATTCACCTCGGCATCGTCACCAACATGAAAGTCCGCAAGTGGCCGATGCTGCTCATGGACCTCGGCGGCGGTTCCTGCGAGCTGACGGTTTCCCAGCACGGACACATCCGGCAGACGGTGAGCATTCCCGTCGGCGCGGTGCGTCTCACCCAGGAATTTCTCGCTCACGATCCGCCCAAGTCGTACGAGCTGAGCAGCATGAACGCTTACATTGCGGAGCAGGTGCGGCGCGTCGAGCGCGAAATCATCAAGGCCGCGCCGGCGACCGTGGTCGCGACCTCGGGGACGGCGGCGGCACTGGCCGGCGGACGCGAGCGCTTCGTCTCCGCGCGCCAGGTGCTTGAACTCGCGGCAGAGCTGACTGGCATGCCCTACGCGGAGCGCATTCGCATGCCCGGCATCGGCACGCGGCGCGGTGAAATTATTGTTGCCGGAGCCGCCGCCTATTCGCAGGTGATCGATCGCTGCGGTCTGCGCGGCTACCGCTATTCGGAACTCGGCCTGCGCGACGGCGTGCTCGCGGCCATGGCCGCGGAAATCCAGGCGGGCGCCCCGGCCAAGCAGTTGCAGTCGGATCGCAACGACGCGATTGCCGCCATGATCGACCGCTATTCGGTGGATATCAAGCAGGCCGAGCACGTGCGCGATCTTTCCCTCGCGCTGTTTTCGGCGCTCAAGGCGGTGCACCGGCTGCCGCGCGAGTACGCCGACTGGCTGTCGACCGCAGCCATGCTGCACGAGGTCGGCGCCTTCGTCAGCCGCACCGGCTGGCACCGCCACGCCTGGTACATCATCGCCCACTCCGAGCTGCTCGGATACACCCCGGTGCAGCGGCAGATCGTGGCCGCCATCGCCCGCTATCTCGGCGCGGCGCTGCCTTCCGCGAACGACAAACTCCTGCGCACGCTTCCGCCCACCGAGCGCGAAAATGTGCGCAAAGCAGTGGCCCTTTTACGGCTGGCGCGCGCTCTCAACCAGAGCCGCAGGCGCGCCGTGCAATCGGTGAGCTCCCGGCTGCGGGACGGCCATGTTCGACTCAGTTTTACCCATCGTCGCGGCGTGACCGCCGAGCTGGAATTGTGGTCTTCGAAGAAGGAGAGCGGCTACTTCCGCTCCGTGTTTGGTCGCGACCTGGAACTCCTCGTTCTTTAAATCCGGTGGTAGCACCGACAGTGTGTCCGGTGGAAGCACCGGCCTTCAGGCCGGTGACCAGGGCATCCCATGAAACGGGCTTCAGCCCTGGATAACGCAAATTACTGATCTTGCTTGCTGAGGGTGCGGACCGTCTTCGGCGTCAGCATCCAGTGCAGGATGCCCCGCCGCCGGTCCACCTCGACCCGCGCCACTGCGCCCTTCTTCAGTTCGATGCCGGCGCGTCCCCCGCCGCCGATCACACGGCCCAGAAATTCGCTCAAATTCGGGTTATGCCCGACCACCATGATCGCCTCGTGCCGCGCGTACTCGTCGAGCAGGGCAGTGAACTTCGCGTAGGTAGCGTCCGGGCGCAGCGAGGGCGTCAGAACGATCTTGTCTTCGTAGGCCAGTTCATTCGCGACGAGCGAAGCCGTCTGCGAGGCGCGCTTCAACGGGCTGGAAAGAATGAGATCAACATGCGTATCCAGCGCGGCCAGCCCGCGTCCGACGGTGTTGCACTGCTCGATGCCGTCGCTGTCGAGCGGACGTTTCTCGTCTTTGGCAGGATCGGCCTTATGCTGGCCGGCGGAGGCGTGGCGAACAAAGTAAACAAACATAAGAAGACCAAAATCATTTCTGATTGTCGATTGTCGACTGTCGATTGACGCGGCGACTCAGGGCACATCGCATCAGCACATCCAAAGCGCGTTCATATTCGAATATGTGCTTCATGCCATCGCTTGCGTACACCTGAAATACTTCTCTGTCCTGATCGGTTTTCGACGCATATCCGAGGCCATCTCGGTAGGAATGTGCTTCTTGGAAATAGTATCGCCCAACATCGCCGTCTTCTAAATCCTTGCCAATGAACACGAGTGGCTCGACGCTTGGGATCAGCAGATCTTCATCGACAAACGTCACCGTAAAATACGACGCGCCCTTTACCAGCTCTGTCGCGGATACAGGCTCTGCATAATCCTTGAGCTCTCTGCCTTCGAACCAAGTTGTTTCCGCATTCACGCGCGCACCGCTTTCCGTCGGCGCGATGTCGTCTTCTTGATTCTTCCGGGAATATCCGCCGCGGTGCGCCGTCCTTCCGCTACCTGGATGAGAAACTCCTGGGCATTGAACAGCTCTTTTGCGTGCCGGCCCGCCGCATCGTAGGCGCGGATGTAGTTCGCATCCGGCAATAGCACCCGCGCCTTTTCCGTGTCGGCAAGATACGCGGCGAGAATCTCGTCGAGCAGCCGCTGGCACATGATCGGGTTGCGGATCGGGAACAGGGTCTCGACCCGGTCGTACAGGTTGCGCGGCATCCAATCGGCGCTTCCCAGCCACGCTTCTGCCTCGCCGCCATTCTCAAAATAAAAGATGCGGCTGTGTTCCAGGAAACGTCCGACGATGGAGCGCACGCGGATGCGATCGCTGACCCCACGCACCCCCGGAACCAGCGCGCACATGCCGCGTACGATCAGGTCGATTTGCACCCCCGCCTGCGACGCATGGTAGAGCGCCTGGATCACCTGCTTGTCGGTGAGCGCGTTCATCTTCGCGATGATTCGCCCTGAGCGGCCGCGGCGGGCGAAATCAGCCTCGCGATCGATGAGGTTGATGATTTTCTGCGCCATGTCGAGCGGCGCCAGCAACAACGGCGAATAGTCCGGCTGTTCGGAGTACGCGGTCAGGAAATTGAACACGTCGTGCACCGCCGAGGTAAGCTCCGGGTCGGCCGTCAGCAGGCTCAGGTCGGTATAAAGTTTCGCGGTGACGCTGTTGTAGTTGCCCGTCCCCAGGTGCGCGTAGCGCCGGGTTACCCCGTCGGGATCGCGCCGTACCAGCAGCGCCAGCTTCGCGTGTGTTTTCAAACCCACCAGCCCGTGGAACACCTGCACCCCGGCGTCTTCCAGGTAACGCGCCCAGCGGATATTCGACGCCTCGTCGAAGCGCGCCTTCAACTCGACCACCACCGTAACTTCCTTGTGCGACGCGGCGTCGATGAGCGCGTGCATGATCGGCGAATCGGAGCTGGTTCGGTACAGCGTCTGCTTGATCGCCAG
>JBOGLI010000234.1:0-2533 GCA_050746165.1 Terriglobales bacterium
AATCCGAGGTGCCCATGCTTGCCATTGTCTTCGTCCTGATCGCGGTTGCCGTTCGACTCATCCCCCACACCTTCAGTGTCACGCCGGTTGCCGCCGCTCTTCTCTTTTTCGGCGCAAAGGGTTCGAAGAAGCTGGCCTGGTTGCCGGTACTGCTGCTGATCGGCTCCGATATTTACCTTTCGAAGGTGCAGTACGGCGTGCCGCTTTCTGCCGACCTGTTGGTGAGCTGGGCATGGTACGCGGGAATCATCGGCCTCGGGATGTTGCTGCGCCGCAACCAGGCGTCGGCGCGCATTTTCGGCGCATCGGTCGCCGCGGCCGTCTCATTTTTCCTGCTCAGTAATTTTGCCGTCTGGGCAGTGTGGCAGATGTATCCCAAGACCGTCGCCGGCCTGATGACCTGTTACACGGTCGGCCTACCGTTCTTCCAGCGCGAAGTTCTGGGTGACGTAGTCTTCACCGCCGTGATGTTCGCGATTCCGGCGGCAATCGCGGCGTTGAAGGCACAGCACGCAAACCAGGCGGCGTAAGCAGCATCAGCCGCGGATGAACGCTGATATACGCTGATCTTCGATAGCAACTTGGTATTTCGTATTGCGGGCCTCGTATCTCGTGTTCCGTGTTCCGTGTTCCGTGTTCCGTGTTCCGTGTTCCGTGTTCCGTGTTCCGTGTTCCGTGTTCCGTGTTCCGTGTTCCGGTAAGACTTACACCGAAATACGTCATACGCAAAGAACATCCATCCCTGTTTATTTTCGGTTTTCCTGATCAGCGCGTATCAGCGTTCATCAGCGGCCAGTTTTTTCTTTTTCCCGCGGAAGAAGAAAAACACCCCAATCGCGACCACGACTACGAATGCCACCAGCACCAGCATCCCATGCTGCTGCACCACGTGGCCGACCATGTTCACCGCGTCCTTGCCGAAATAGATCACCAGCGCCGATAGCAGCAGGAAGCGGGCGATTCGGCCGGTGAAGATAGCCAGGAGGAAGTGGGCCCAGTGCATCTCGAAAACGGCCGCGGAGAGGGCGAACAGCTTGAATGGGAAAGGCGGCGGCATAACTGCGGGCACCGCCAGCGCGAGGAACTCGTGCCTTTCGAAGCGGGCGCGGACGCGCGCGAATTTTGCCTTGCCCATGCGCTTCTCGAGCACGAGTTCGCCCATTTCGTAGCCGATGAAATAGATCACCAGGCTGCCGACAGCCGATCCGGCGGCCGCCATGATCGCGTACAACCAGAACAGGTGGGGATTGGCGTAGACGTATCCGCCGACAACCGCGTCCAGCGGCATGCCGAAAAAAGCCGAGTCGATAGCGGCGATGGCGAATACGCCCCAGCTTCCCAGCGGCTGCAGCACCGCCCAGAGAAATGCCGCCCACTTGGCAAGAAGTTTTTTGATCGCGCCCAAGGTTTCGATTTTAACAACCGGGACTTTGACGCAGAGGACGCGGAAGAAGCTTAGGAGTTAGGAGGTGGGAGTTAGGAGTTAACGAAATAACCGAAAATATCGGCGCATTCCGCAAACTCCTAACTCCTAGCTCCTAACTCCCTGTTTCCCCCTGTGTCCTCGGTGTCCTCTGTGGCTATTCCTGGTGATCGGTTTTCCCGGCAAGAAGTTCTAACGCGTGTGGCAGGACTGGAAGCGATGCGGCTATCGATTCCACCGCTGCCGCCGGACTGCCCGGGACATTGAGGATCAGCGCGCGGCCGCGGATCGCGCACACGCCGCGACTGAGCGCCGCCAGCGGAGTTTTCTTCGCGCCCTCCGCCCTCATGCGCTCCGCCACTCCATCGACGATCCGGTCGGCAACCGCGCGCGTGGCCTCGGGCGTTACGTCGCGCGCCGCCAAACCGGTCCCGCCGGTGGTGACGATCAGGTTCGCCGTCTCGCTGAGCTGGATGAGGGATGCTTCGATGCGTGCGCGCTCGTCGGGCAGGACGTCCGCGGCAATGATGCGGAAGCCCGCTTGCTCGAGGGCCGCTACCACCGCCGGGCCGGACGCGTCTTTACGTTCTCCGGCGGCAGCCCGGTCGCTGATGGTGAGCACGGCAGCGGTGAAGGTCATCGGCGGTCACTGTAAAGGATTCGTGCGCGGAAAACCACCCGGGGAATCGCCACAGAGGACACGGGGGACTTGAGAGAAAAAGAAAAGACCGAGAAACCTCTGCGTCCTCCGTGCCTGGTTCTGGGGTTATGCTTCCAGCACGTCGGCTTCGCCTTCGCGGCCGGCTTCGTCGATGAGGCGCAGGCCTTCCATGAGGAGGCCCTGGGTGGAACGAGTGGTGGTCTGTTCGCTGCTGTTCTTGTTGAAGTCGAGTTGGAAATTCCCGCCGGTCCAGCTCAGCACCTTGTACACGGCGTCATCGCCCTTGAGCGACCCGTACACGGCGTGATTGATCTGGCCGTCGCTGAAGAACATGTCGCAGCGGTCGCCGTCGTTGGTCAGGGTTAGCAGGCAAGTTTTCTTGCCCATGTCGAGCGATTGGAGCAGGTCGAGCACGTTAATCTGCGCCAGGGTGCCGCGCAGCGTTCCGT
>JBOGLI010000235.1:0-2354 GCA_050746165.1 Terriglobales bacterium
CGACCGGATGATGACGACGGCGGGATCGCTGGCGCTCGTCGGTGCAAAAGTGCCAAAGGATTCTTTTGTCGCGCAGAAGCTGCGCGCGGCCGGCGCCATCATCCTCGGCAAAACCAACCTGAGCGAGTGGGCGAACATGCGCTCCAGCCACTCGACCAGCGGATGGAGCGGACGAGGCGGGCTGACTAAAAATCCTTACGCACTCGACCGCAATCCCTGCGGCTCCAGCTCGGGCACCGGCGCCGCAATCTCCGCGAACCTTGCAGCGGCGGGCATCGGCACCGAAACCGACGGCTCGATAGTCTGCCCGTCTTCAGCAAACGGTCTGGTCGGCATCAAGCCGACTGTCGGTTTGATCAGCCGCGCTGGGATCATTCCGATCTCGCACTCGCAAGATACCGCCGGGCCGATGTGCCGCACCGTACGCGATGCCGCCATTCTTCTCGGCGTGCTTGCGGGAGTCGATCCCGACGACGAAGCGACTGCGGGCAGTGCTGGTAAATCCCAAACCGATTACGCCCAATACTGCGACCCGAACGGCCTTAAAGGCGCGCGCATCGGCGTCGCCAGAAAATATTTCGGCTTTCACGACGCAGTCGACGCCCTCATGGAGCAGGCCCTCGACGTCCTGAAGAAACAGGGCGCAACGCTCGTCGATCCCGCCGACATTGAGACCTTCGGCAAGTTCGACGAGAGCGAATCCACCGTTCTTCTGTACGAATTCAAGGCTGACCTGAATGCCTATCTCGCGCGCCTCGGACCCGGGGCGCCGGTGCACAGGCTCAAAGATGTGATCGACTTCAACGAGCGCAATCGCGCCAAAGAAATGCCCTACTTTGGGCAAGATCAACTCCTCAAGGCCGAGGCGAAAGGTCCTTTGACGGATAAGGAATACCTCGACGCGCGAGCGAGGAATCGTCAACTGGCCGGTACTGAAGGCATCGACGCGCTTATGGGCAAGCACCAACTCGATGCCATCGTCGCACCTACCGGCAGTCCCGCATGGCTCACCGACCTCATTGACGGAGATCATTTTAGCGGTGGGAGTTCCACGGCCGCCGCGGTTGCGGGCTATCCCAACATCAACGTGACGGCCGGTTTTGTTTTCGGATTGCCGGTAGGCATCTCATTCTTCGGACGCGCCTGGAGCGAGCCAACGCTGATCAAGCTGGCCTACGCATTCGAGCAGGCGACCAAAGCGAGGCAGGCGCCGAAGTTCTTGCCAAGCGTTGGGCTGAAATAATCTCCGGCTTTTCTCGTAGGAATTCACTCTCGAGAACCGGTGTTCGCACACACCGGAATTACAGGCCGCCAGATTGAGCGATCCATGATCCCAAGAAACTTGTAAGGAAGTGGATAATCGGGCCGGACTTGGGACGATACAATAAATTCGTGCGCATATTCATACTGCTCGTTCTCCTCGTCGTTGTCATCGCAGTGCCAGTCGCTTATGTCGTGATGCATTCGGCCACGCCCATTGTCGAACTCGCCGCGCCCGTTACTGCTCTCGGCCAATCCACTCCTGTTTCCGTGCATGTGCGCGATCCGCATGGGGTGCGGGCAATCAAGGCAACGATCGAGCAAAACGGTTCCAGCTTCCCGCTCTTTGAGGAATCGCAACCTTCGACCGATGCGGATCAGACTGTGAACTTCACGGCCGGCGTGAAGACGACCCCCCAGTTGCGCGACGGGAAAGTGAAGTTGATTATCGAAGCGACCTCGAATGACCTGCTTCGCAAAACCGGCCGCGTGGAGCGCGATCTGACAGTCGTGACGCAGCCACCGAGCGTTACCGCGGACTCGGACCAGCATTATCTCTACCTGGGAATGGCCGATCTGGCGACGATGACCGTTTCCGGCAGTTGGACCGAAGCGGGCGTCCGCGTGGGTGACCAGAAGTTCCGAGCGTGGCCGCTGCCCGGTGGCAAACCGGGAATGTTCTCGCTTTACGCTTTTGCCTGGAACATGCCTCCCGGGACCGCGCCGCTCGTCTATGCGTCAAATGGCGAAGTCGAGGCGACCAGCCCGCTCGTCGTTCAGTTCCCGAAGAAAGAGCAGCCGCATTACACGACGCACGATCTGCAGATCAGCGACGCTTTCATGAACAAGGTCATTAACGAACTCGACCCGAACGGCGCGGGCGATCCCGTGCAACGTTTCGTCAAGATCAACAGCGAAATGCGACGCGCCAATAACCAGACGCTGGCCGACCTACGCCTGAAGACCGCCGACCATTTTCTCTGGTCGCGGCCCTTCATCCGGCAGGCTCACTCGCAAGCGGAAGCTAACTTCGCCGACGTCCGCAACTACATTTATCAGGGAAAGAAGATCGATCAGCAGGTTCACCTCGGATA
>JBOGLI010000236.1:0-2731 GCA_050746165.1 Terriglobales bacterium
CGCCAGGACAGCGTGAACATCGCGCCCAGGATCAGCAGCACGGTGATCGCATTGCCGACCACGTTGGAGAGGATGTCGGTGAACGCCGTGCGCGCGCCTCCGACATCCGTGTTCAACCGGCTGACCAGTGCGCCCGTTTGTGTGCGCGTGAAGAACGCCAGCGGCATGCGCTGGATGTGCGCGAACAGCCTGGTCCGCAGCGAGAGCACGATGGCGGCGCCGATCCTCGACGAGAGGTACGTCTGCGCCATGCCCAGGCCTGCATCGGAGATTCCGAGCAGCCCGACCAGCAGCGCGACCCTGACGATGAGCGCCGCGTTTCCCTTGAGAATCCCGTTGTTAATGATGTCGCGATAGAGCAGCGGATTGGCGATGCCGATGGTCGCATCCACGATGACGACCAGCAGGAACACCACCAGCAAGCCGGCGTACGGCGCGGCAAACGAAATCGTCCGCTTGGCCGTGCCGCGCTTGATCTTCTTCTTTACGACCGACGCGTCCTGCCCGAACGAACGCATGGCCGCGAACATGCCGCCGCCCATGAGCCTGCTCCCCGCATCACCGACGAGCCGCTAGTTTGGCACACCGGCGCACAGTTCACCACGGGTCCGGTGCAATGTGCGCCGGGAGGACTTCAGGCAGCCCGTTTCGTGCGCGCGTCGTACTCGGCTCGTATGCGCTCGTAGCGCTTGGCCAACACTTCCAATTCCGCATCCGGCAACTTTTCGACGTGGATCAGGTCGTTGTGCGCGTCGTGGAACGAGCGGATGAGCTCGTCGAGCTTCAGGTGTATGGCGCGCGCGTCGCGGTTCTGGGTGTTCTGGATGAGAAATACCATCAGGAAGGTGACGATCGTCGTCCCGGTGTTGATCACCAGTTGCCAGGTGTCCGAGTAATGAAAGCGCGGACCGCTTATGCCCCACACCACGACGATCAGCAGCGCCAGCACGAACGACCAAGGCGCGCCCACCCAAGCGGCTGCACTGGCGGCGGTCTTTACAAAGAATTCATGAAACGCGCTGTCCTTCTGGTTCTCCATGGCGTCACCTCCGGCGGATCTCCCTGCACCTACTTAGATGCAGCGCCGGAATGTGCCAGCACTGCTGCTGCTTATCGCCAGGAGAGCGCCACGACCGCGAAAAATGGCATCGCCGTCCCCAAGCACCCGCGCGTTGTTCCCTTGTTTCACGGCAGACCGCGCAGCGTCGGCATCTGGAACCCAGGTCTTGGGACATATCCCAAGGGCAGCCTTCATAGGTCTCTCACATCGCTGCTGCGGCCTAGAGCCCGCTTGTTGGCGATTAGGTGCTCCCGCGAAATGAAATGCACGGGGACACCAAAGAACGTGCTCTCAACCCGGTCTTTCCACGCCTCGGAGAATTCAACGGCTGTAATTTCGGTCATGACGTCAATGCGAACCGGAGCAACGCCAATTTGGTACACCACCTGATTTCCCGTAAACGTCTCCGCAGTAATGCGATCTTTCTCCAGGGGCGCGCCGAACTTCGCGAGTGCTCTGACCACCCGCTCGGAGTTTTCTGGGGAATTGTGTACCCACACATCTAAATCCTTGGTGTAGCGCGGTTCGCCGTACTTCATCACAGCGAAGCCGCCAACAATCAAGTATTCAACCTGAAACTCGTTTAAGAGTTGTAGCAGTTCTTTGTAGTGCGGGCTTTCTGCCATGCTTGATTTCCTCGGCTAATTCCACCATCTCCCAAGCGGCAGCAAAGATGGCTTCGTCGCCCTGTTCCTGCCAGAACTGGATATCGAAGGAACGATCCGGAAACTCGTTCTGCACCAGGCGGGTACTCCAGGTTGGCTGACGGACAGACATCGGCCCTGTTCACCTCGTTGGAGACATTATAAGGATGTACTTCCATCCCTCAGCAATACCCATCTTCGCGAGCGTTCTACGATGGCGGCGCGAACCTGCCGATGCCCGCCGACTGCTTGATCTGGTACTCGTGCGGCGGTTCCGCGCCCAGCAGGTAGCGGACAAAGTAGTCCCAGCGCCGGCGCACCATGTAGGGCTCATTGCCGAAGCCGTGGCCGCGGTTGGGCAGCAGGATCAGGTCGAAGTCCTTGTTCGCCTTGATCAGCTCGTTGATCACCAGCAGCGTGTTGTAGGGCGGGACGTTCGTGTCGGTCGTTCCGTGCGCCAGCAGCAGGTGGCCCTTCAGGTTCTTCGCGATGTTCTGGTTGGCCGAGTCCTCGTAGGCCTTTTCAGTCTGCGGCGAGACCAGCGGCATATACCGTTCCGCCCAGTCGTCCTCGTACTCGCGGTTGTCGTGGTTGCCGGCCTCGGAGATGCCCACCTTGAAGAAGTCGGGATAGCGGAACATCGCGTCCGCCGTGGCGAAGCCGCCGCCGGAGTGGCCGTAAATCCCCGCGCGTTCCAGGTCGATCCATGGATACTTCTGCGCCAGCTCTTTCATGCCGGCGACCTGGTCGGGCAGCGTGTTATCGCCGAGGAAGCCGTAGTAGGCGTCGTGGAATTTCTTCGACCGCCAGGGCGTGCCCATTCCGTCGATCTCGACCACGATAAATCCCAACTCCGCCAGAGCCTGGCAATCGCCACGCGAGGCCGCGAAGCTGCGCGAACCCACGCTGCCCGTCTGCGGCCCCGGATAGATGTGGTTGATGAGCGGATACTTCTTGTTCTGATCGAAGTTCGTCGGCTTGAACATCAGCACGTAGAGATCGGTCTGACCGTCGCGCGCCTTCACCG
>JBOGLI010000237.1:0-3187 GCA_050746165.1 Terriglobales bacterium
TTCTCCGCGTTTCTGCTCGCGCAAACCGCGGTCACGGTGGTGTTCGGCAATCTGGCGGATATTTACGGCCGCAAACCGGTGATGCTCGGCGGCATCGCAATTTTCACGTTGGGCTCGATACTCGCCGGCTTCGCATGGTCGATGCCGGTCATGATCCTGTTCAGGCTCGTGCAGGGCGTTGGCGCGGGGCGATGCAGCCCGTCGCCATGATCATCGTTGCCGATCTATATCCCGCCCGCGAGCGCGGTAAGATTCAAGGTTACCTGGCCAGTGTTTGGGCGATATCAGCCGTGCTGGGACCCATTGCGGGATTTCGCGTAATGGACCCACCCGGTTTCCTCTGATTGGACCCACCTTGCATGGGTTACCGGCGGAGCCGCAGGCGAGGAGTTTTACGCGTCCTTTTTGCGCGAAGCAAGTTTCTTCGCTTTAATGCCGCGGTAACTTTCGCCGGTGACCTCGATAGTAAGGGCCGAGTGTCGCAGACGATCGAAGATGGCATCGGCGATGACCGTGTCCGCGATCACCTCGCTCCAGTGATCGAGCGGCAACTGGGAGGTGAACACGACGGATTTCGTGCTCGATCGTTCTTCCAGGATTTCACATAGATCCTGAGCCTCGGTGGCGGTAAGTTTCCGACTGCCCATTTCGTCAAAAATGATCAGATCAAACTTGGCGAGCTTATCCCGATAGCGAAGATAATGGCCGCTTGAACGCGCGAGATTGAGATGCTCGAGCCACTTGGTGATGCTGGTGAACATGACCGACTTGCCACTGGCGCAAGCGTGAAGCCCGGCGGCCTGGGCCACGAAGGATTTGCCGACGCCGGTCGGACCGATCAACATCAGTGGCCGCGCATCTTCGAGCCAGGTGAGGCTTTGGATTTCTTTGATTTGTGGTCGACTGATCGAGCGCTTCGCGGTGAAGTCAAAGTCCTCGAAGGACGGGCGGTCGCGGAACCTGGCGGTTTTTATTCGATACGCGGTGTTACGCTCTTGACGGTAGTCGACTTCCGCTTGCACCAACTGATTGAGCAACTCGCTGCCACACAGCTGATTACGGGTCGCCTCGGCGAGCGCGTTGTCCAGAACGCCGAGCATGCCGAACAGTTTCATGTCGGCCAACTGATTTTTAACGATAGCAATACTCATAGAGGTAGATTCTCCTGGGCTGCAGTGGAAGGGATGGAGGGTTCGTCTGTGGCCTGCAGCACCGCACCGCGGACGTACCTGAGCATGGGATTGCCGGGCTTGCGCACGATGTCACGCTCGGCTTGTGGGTTCATCGATTGTTTACGCGCCTGATCGAGCAGATCCTTGAAGTAAGGCACGCGGATTCGGTTGTAGCGGCGCATCGTGGCGATCGCCGCGCCGATGCGCACGCTGGCGAGCTCGTGACCGATCAGTTTGATCTCCTTGGTGCATACTGAGACCAAGCCCATGGCTCGGCGGATATGTCCAAAAACGTCGTCGTTGAACAACTCGATGAACAGGGTGTTCAGATCGGCGTGGATAAAGCGCGACTGCGACAGAAGCCGCTGCGGTGTCGCCTCGTAGTAGGCATCGGAGTTCGGCGGGAAGTGCTCCTTGATTTTGATCCGTTCGCCACTTTTTTTGCGGCAGCGGGGGTGAACGGCGAGCCGCTCCAGGTTCAAAAAGATCTCGACCTGGTTCTCGGTGAGCTTGATTCGTAGCGTTTTATGACGATGGATGTGCGGTGCGCTGTAGTAATCGCCTTCCACGGCGAGGAAGCAATCGGGGTGTAACTTGGCCTCTTTCCACTCGCCCCCGTCATACTCGGTCGTGGGCAAGGCCTTCAATGCCGCCTTCTCGATGGCCTCGAAGCGTTCGCGGCGCGAGACGCCAAAGCGACGATGCCGCTGGTCATTGATCCGCTCGACGCATACCATGAGCGCTCGATTGATCTCGGCAATGGAGGTAAATCGTGAGTGACGAAAGCGGAAGCGAAAATAGCGGCAGAGGATCTTCACGAGGCCCTCGACGATCGCCTTGTCCTTCGGCTTTCTGACACGAGCGGGAACGATCGCCGTGGAAAAATGCGCGGCCATGTGCGCGTAGTCCTCGTTCAAGTCAGGATCGTACAGATGGCACTTGACGACGCCGGTGCGCAAACAATCGGGCACCGTGACGTGCGCCACGCCGCCATAAAAGGCGAACATGCGGCGGTGGCTTGCGATCCAGTTGCGGCTTTTCATATCCTCCGCCGCCCAGGCGAAGAGTAGCTGACTGAAGCCTAAGCCGGCGACGAACATGTAGGCTTTGTGGATCTCGCCGGTTTTGATCTCGTACCACTCGATTGGATCGCCGGCGTAATCCACTTCGACCCGTTCAGCGGGCTCGAAGGTTCGCGCGGTGACGCCCGCCTCACGACACTGCGGGAACTTGCGATAAAGCTGTTTCCAGAAGTTGGAGTACGTCGTCAGTGATTTCGCCTTCTCGTCCCAAATGAACTTCAGCGGAAAGCCGAGCCCCAGATCGTGGATAATCACGGGCCATTCGAGCTGCGACATCCACAACGGATCGGCAGCCTGCGCCGTTTCGTGCGTCACACGCACGCCATCTCGGATCTCGCGCACCAGCCGGCGCGAACAACTCAAGGCGCTCGCGATCTCGCGCACGCTGCGACCCTCGGCGAGGCGTCGTTTGATTTCTTCATGTCTCTGCACCGTCAATTCCCTCCGCGCCATCCATCACTCTCCCGTGCAAAAAATGCACGACGATAGCCGATGGCTATGTGAGCGGGACCGAAGTCCTGCGATTTGAGTTTGATTGCGGAAAAAACGACCGCCGTAGAAGGCGCTGGCGCCACGATCGGGCACCGGGTGGAGTCAGGGGCTACCCCCGAAATTGCATCGCCTCTTGACATCGCCGTTCCGCTCCTGAAGCCGCGGCGGCATACAAGAAGGCATGCCATCGGGCTCGAAAAGCGGCTCCGGCCGGTGGTCACATTCCGAGGACATTGGGTGGGTCCATTCCCAGGAAATCGGGTGGTCCCATTCCTAGGAAATCAGGGGGGTCCATTCCCAGGAAATCCTGCAACCCCGTCGCCTACATGCCGGAAAGCCTCGCACGAGCTCGAGTTTGGGACGCTTTGAAGAAGTGCCCTACTCTAACCGGTGAAGAGGTCGCGGCGGCTGTGAGTGTGGGAACACCGCGCCGTCTAGACA
>JBOGLI010000238.1:0-5940 GCA_050746165.1 Terriglobales bacterium
ATCTTGAGCCGATGAAGTGGGTCTCCGACTGGCCGGTGATCGGCAGCGATCCCGACGGCGACGGCACGGGTGAGCCGGTCGCTTCCTACACAAAACCCGATGTGGGGCGTAGCTGGCCAATTGCTACTCCGGCGGATTCGGATGAGTTCAACGACGGCAGCATTGGCCTTCAGTGGCAGTGGCAGGCAAATCCGCAGCCGGACTGGGCGTTTCCTTCGCCCGCTCTCGGCACACTGCGGCTCATAGGCGTGCCGGAACCGGACGGCGCTCGCAATCTGTGGGACGTCCCGAACCTGCTCTTGCAGAAGTTCCCTGCCCCGGAATTCACCGCGACGACAAAAGTGACATTCCATGCGCTGTCCGACGGCGACACCGCGGGCCTGCTGGTGATGGGGCTTGATTATGCTTATGTAGGAATCACGCGGCGCGACGGAGCGCTGGTCATCACTCAATCGGTATGTCGGCAGGCGGACCGCGGCTCAAAAGAATCAGAAGTCGCTTCGACTTCGGCAAGTACGGATACCGTATATCTGCGGGCGCATGTCTCTCCGGGCGCGAAGGTGACGTTCAGCTTCAGCCTGGATGGGGATAAGTTCACGCCAGTTGGTGAACCCTTCCAGGCGCGGGAAGGAAAATGGATCGGCGCGAAGATCGGATTGTTTGCCACGCGCAACGGCCCGGCTCACGAATACGGCTACGCTGATTTCGATTGGTTCAGGGTGCAATGAAAATGCGGAATTGGATGCGTCTCTCGGCGATCATTGTCGGCGTGCTTCTTTGCACGCTCGTTCTCCACGCGCAACAGCCGATCACTGTTTACATCGCCGGCGATTCCACGGCTGCCGTGAAACTTCCAGAGAAACGTCCTGAGACCGGGTGGGGCGAGCTCCTGCAGTCGCATTTCGATGAGAGCCGCGTTCGCATCGAAGACGACGCCAAGAACGGCCGCAGCACGAAGTCATTTATCGCCGAGGGGCTCTGGCAGCAGATCATCGACAAGCTCAAACCCGGCGATTACGTCTTCGTCCAATTCGGCCACAATGACGAATCCAAGACCAAGGCCGAACGCTATGCGCCCCCTGAGATGTATCGTGCGAACCTGCTGCGGATGGTGAACGACGTTCGCGCGAAGCAAGCGAATCCGGTGCTGCTCACGCCGGTCGCACGGCGAAAGTTCGACGCGTCCGGAAACTTCGTGGACAGCCATCCGCCGGAATATCCCACAGCCGTGCGCAGTGTCGCCGACGAACTGCACGTGCCGCTCATCGACATGCTCGGCGCCAGCAAGAACGTTCTGGAACAATATGGCGACGAGAGATCGCGCACGTTATTCCTGCAACTCAAGCCCGGCGAAAACCCGAACTATCCGAATGGGGTAGAAGATAATACCCACTTCAATCCCGTCGGTGCGAAAATCATGTGTGACCTCGCCGTTCGGGGCATCCGGCAACAGAAACTCGAATTGGCGAAATACCTCAAGACGGACGAAGCTGCTTCCGTCGAACCAACCCACTAAGGAAAGAAAATGGCGTACTCGAAATTGGAGCTGACGGGAAAGACTGCGGTGGTGATCGGCGGCACATCTGGCATCGGGCGGAAACTCGCGAAGGGGCTGGCACAGGCCGGCGCGAATGTCGTGGCAACCGGCCGCCGGACAGAGCTCGTGAATGAACTGGCCGCCGAGATTCGCGCCACCGGCGTTCGCTCCCTCGCGCTCACATCCGACGTGCTCAAGCGCGACACTCTCGACACCCTGCTCGCCGCCGTGCTCACGGAGTTCGGCGCCGTCGATATTCTCGTGAATTCCGCCGGCAAGACGAAGCGTACGCCGACGCTGCAACTGGACGAAGCCGAGTGGAGCGACATCCTCGAGACCAACCTCACCGGCACCTTGCGCGCTTGCCAGGTCTTCGCACCGCACATGATCGAGCGAAAATACGGACGCATCATCAATATCGCGTCCCTTTCCAGCTTCGTCGCTCTCTATGAAGTCGCGGCATATTGCGCGAGCAAGGCCGCCGTTGCCATGCTGACCAAGTCACTGGCGGTGGAGTGGGCGCAATACGGAGTGTGCGTCAACGCGATCGCCCCTGGCGTCTTTCGCACCGAATTAAATGCGGCGTTACTCGATGGCACGCCGCGCGGGCAGGAGTTCAAGCTGCGCACGCCGATGCGCCGCTTCGGCGATACGGAAGAACTGGTGGGGGCGGCAATCTTTCTCGCTTCCGACGCGGCTAGCTTCGTGACCGGGCACGTGCTCGCCGTGGACGGCGGCTTTCTGGCAAGCGGGGTGAATCAGTAACGGGCGGCGGCGGCGCGGCCTGGGCCGGTGCATCCAAGGCGTGCTTCAGGAACTCCATCACCGCGGCGGTCAAGGGCCGGGCATGGCTTGTATGCGACGTCGCCAGTGCCTGGTTCCGCAACAGACGGTGCCCGGGAACGCGCAAGACTTCGAAGTGTCCCGGTGAGTTAATGAGCGAGTACTCGGGCAGTACCGAGTACCCGAATCCCGCCTCCACCATGCACTTGATCACTTCGGTATCGGCCGCTTCCATCACTACCCTCGGAACGACGCTCAGCTCACGGAAGAACTCGTCTATCAATACCCGCATATTGCTCTGTGGTGGGTAGAGCACCATCGCAGCGCCGTCCAGTTCCGCTGCGCGCACCGTGGCCACGCGCGCATTCTCGTTGGAAACCGGGCTTGGCCGCAGCAAGAGCAGCTCCTCTTCGAAGAGGGGAACGATGCGCAATTGTGGGTGAGCAAATGGAAGCGAAATCAGCACCAGATCAAATTCTCCGGTGAGGACGCCGGCCGCCATCTCTTCCGTGGCGAGCACGTTGATGTGCAGGTCGAGCTTCGGGAATTGGCGCCGCAAAGCTCGCAGCGGCTCGGCCAACCGGTAGATCAAAGTGGTCGCCCCCGTCGCGAAGTGGAACGGCCGTGCATCGGTGGCCACATCGCCGTGCGCGAACTCATCCTTGATGGACCGCATCTGCTGCACCACTTGCCGGGCTTGCACTTCCAGCCGGCGCGCCGCCGCTGTCGGTACGAGCCGCTTCCCAGAACGGACGAATAGGTCGGTCTTCAGCTCGTCAGCAAGACCGTGAAGCTGCACGCTGACGGCTGCCGTCGAGAGGTGGACTCGCTCGGCGGCCTTGGTCATGGTCGGCGAATCGAGTACGGCAAGAAACAGCTCCAACTGGCGCGCATCCATGGATTCTTTCTAAGCGATCTTATTAAGAAAGTCTAAACATTTTATTTACATCTTTAAGATTGACGGAAGTATCCGTCCGGCAGAAACTCGTCCCTGCGTTTCGCGATGCGAAAAAGCACTTCAGGATGTGAACCCCTTGGTCAGGTCCGCCGAATTTCCCAGTTGAGGTTTGCCCAATGACACCGATGCGTTTCGTCCGCTTCCTACTCGCACTCATGCTGGTCTTCTGCGCTGCCGGAGTCGTTGCGCAGGAAAGCCGCGCCACCATCAGCGGCAGCGTGCTGGATCCCAGCGGCGCCGCCATCCCGGGAGCCACCGTTACCGCCGTCGAGACCCGGACTGGAGTCAAAACTCCGACCAAGAGCGACGCCACCGGTAACTTCAACCTTCCCTACCTGCCGCCCGGACTGTACACGCTCGGCGCTGAAGCCGCCGGGTTTAAGGGGTATGAGCGCAGGGGAATCACGCTCGCTGGCGGCGACCATCCGGTCCTCGACATCAAGCTGCAAATGGGGCAAGCGTCGGAAGCGGTTACGGTAACCGAGGACGCGCCGATCATCGAGACGGCGAACAGTTCGACCGGGCAAAGCTTGACCACCAAGCAGGTGGAAGACATGCCGCTAAACGGCCGCAACCCGATGATGGTCGCGCAGTTGGCGATCGGCGTCATTGCGACCGGCCAGCCCGGCCTGGTCCACCCCTTCGACAACGCGGCGGCGTCGGCCTGGAGCATTGGCGGCACGCCTTCGCAGAACGCGGAGATCCTGATGGACGGCGCGCCTAACGGCACCTGGGACAATCGGATGGCGTACGCTCCGCCGCAAGATGCCGTTCAGGAAGTCCGGGTGAAGGCGTTCGACTCCGACGCATCCTACGGCCACACCCAGAGCGGCACCATCAACAAGGTCATGAAGACAGGCACCAACGATCTGCACGGATCGGCTTACTTCTTTGGTCAACCGTCGGTGTTGGCCGCCAACGACTATTTCAACAAGCGCAAGGGCATCACGCCGCAGGATACGAAACTGAACCAGTACGGCTTCACCGCCGGGGGACCGGTCGAGATCCCCAAGGTCTTCAACGGCCGGAACAAGTTGTTCTGGTTTCTTGGAATGGAGAAGCTAACCGACAGTCAGCCAAACTCGAAGTTCCTCACGGTTCCGACGTCCGCCGAGCAAAGCGGAGACTTTTCCGCCATTCCCAGCCTTCAGCTTTATAACCCGTACACCGGGAAACTGAGCGGATCGACTTTGACGCGCGCGCCATTCTACTGCGATGCCTCGGGGAGTCCCATCGCTCCGAACATGACGCCGGGCGCGAGCTTCGGCACGCAAGCGGTCGGCACCGCCTGCAACAAAATCCCGTCGCAACTGCTCAGCCCGGTCGCGCTGGCTTACCTGAAGCTGTACCCGCAGTCGAACACGGCTGGGAATTCGCTGGGACAGTCGAATTACGCAAACTCCATCACCACCGACGACGCGTATAACAACCAACTCGGCCGCCTCGATTACAACATGAGCGACCGAAGCCGCCTTTCCGGAAACGTACGACATAACGTTCAGATCCAGCAGAAGAACAATTATTTCGGCAACAACACGACCGGTTCGAAGTTGAAACGCGAGAACTGGGGCGCCACCATCGACGAGGTCTATACCTTGACCAACTCGACTGTTCTCGATGTTCGCGCCAACTATTCCCGATTTGGTGAAGGCCACCCCTCACCCAACGCCGGCTTCGACCCGACGACGCTCGGCTTTCCTTCCTATGTGGCCAGCAGCAGCCAGTATCTCCTACTACCGGCGATCAGCTTTGTGGGTAATAAGGGAAAGTGCGCCAGCGATACGACGCAGGCCACCAGCTTCGATTGCTTTGGCGATACCGGCGCAAACCTGATCCCCTCCACGTCTTACCAGCTCTACGGCAACGTCACCAAGCAGTGGCGCGCGCATACCTTCAAGTTCGGCGTCGATTCCCGCAAGTACATCCTGGATGCGCAAAGCTATGGCGCCGCAACCGGCGCTTATACCTTCGACAACTCCTGGACGAACAACGCCGGCTCGAACTCGAAAGCCGTAAACACTTTCGGGCAGGACTTGGCGGGCTTCTTACTCGGCCTGCCCAGTACAGCTACTTACGACTTGAACGCGCGCGGAACCTACCATTCTTACTATTACGCCTTGTTTGTTCAGGACGACTGGCGCATTACGCGCAACCTGACCATTAACCTCGGTATTCGCTACGACCACGACACGCCGTATTCCGAAAAGGGCGGCCGGACGGTCAACGGCTTCGACACGACGGATGCAAACCCGATTGCCGCCGCGGCCATTGCCGCGTACGCAAAGAGCCCGGTCGCTCAAATTCCCGCGGGCAGCTTTGCCGTTCCGGGCGGCCTTACCTTCGCCTCGGCCGGCGACGGCTCCATCTGGCAGAACAACTCGCATATGGTCAGCCCGCGCATCGGATTTGCATGGTCCCCCGAAATGTTCGAGGGCAAGACGGTCATTCGTGGCGGCTTCGGTATTTTCGTACAGCCGCTCTCCATGGCCGCGCTCAACCCGGTCGGCAAGTACTCGAGCACGCCGATCCTGACCCAGCAAGGGTTCAGCCAGACCACACAGGCGCCGATCGCGGCCAGCTTCGTGTCTCCGGACTCGACCACCACTGCAACGCTTGCCAATCCCTTCCCCAATGGGTTCCTGCAGCCGGCGGGAAACACGGC
>JBOGLI010000239.1:0-5417 GCA_050746165.1 Terriglobales bacterium
ACGTTTCGCTGGTAGCCCAGGACGAAGTCCTGGGTCAGCGCGCCTCCCTATTCCCGAGTCCCGCTAGGGACGGCAGATTTGCTTGAAACGACTTCCACCGATGTCACTCCCGCACTGCGCCCCAAACAGCCCGCATCGCGGGCGGAAGAATGTAGCCCCGAGGCGTAAGCCCGGGGTGGATCTCGCGGTTTTGTGCCACGACAATCGTCATTGGGGAACCGCTGTTCTTGGAGGTTCAGCGCAACATCCAAAATCTCGGAACAGAAGCTTGAGCATCCTTTTGGCGCTCCGAACTACTTATGGGAAGCTCAACACCGCGCTGCCTTATATCGAGTAGTAGTTTGTCCGCTTCAGATTCCTGTATTCCCGTCGCAAGCACATACCATGTTCCATCCACGTCGAGTCTGAGAACAGGTCCGCCATGCGAAAAAAACGCGAATCCAAAATCGCGGATTGAAAACAGCGGGAAAGAGCGTATATGCCACCAAAAAGGCCGGATCTCTAGCCATCGCAGATTGCCTGATCGAAGCCAAACCTTGCTCCACACCGCCGAGAAATTCACGACGAGAAGCCCTATGAAAGCGAGCAACAGGGCTAAGGCGGCTCCCATGATAGGCAACGGTGTGAACCCGAACAACTGCACACAAGCGTCTGCGATTACTCCCCACGCGATGGTCCACGACAGAGCTTTGCCTAATCGCGGCCACAAGTACTGGGAAATACGCACGGTGAGCTCTGTGTGGTTCCCATTGACCCGATACTTGAATGACTTGACCACGGCGAGGATCCTAATGCCATTGATAACAGCTCCCAAGAGAATACCGCTCTTGGGCAGTCGTTCCTACCGTTATTGGCGGTCAGCGCGCCTCTCGATTCCGGCGTCCCGCAAGGGACGGCAGATTTACTTGAAACGATTTCCACCGATATCGCTCCAGCCCTGCGACCGAAACAGCCCGCATCGCGGGCGGAAGAGTGTAGCCCCGCGGCGTAAGCCCGGGGTGGGATCCCCAGGAAATTTCCCGAGTCCCGCAAGGGACGACAGAATCGCCTCCCGTTCGTCTTGCTCCCACCGAACAGACGGCGCACACTTGCGATATGCTCTGTTATCGCCAGCGGTTGACATTGAGTGAACACGATGAGCAGCGTGCGCAAAACGAAGAATTGGAATAATCGAATAGAAGCATTCGCACTGGCAGACCGCGCAGAACGACTCCAATTGACCGACGAGGGACAACTGCGTGAGGTCGAAGAATGTTTGCGTCGCGCGTTAAAACTCGATTGTAAGAGTGTCGAAGTGTTGCAGGAACTGGCTCACCTATACGATGCGGTCATACCGGACGCAAAGAAAGCGAAGAAATACGCCTTAAAGTGCCGCGAAAGCGCCATGAAGGTTGTGCGTGAGATGGATGCGATCTTAGCGGATGATTGATAACTGTTGTGAAATCCCCTTCACGAACTCTACCCGCCTATAACCACCTGTCTCCGTAATC
The DNA here is from genome assembly GCA_050746165.1 of Terriglobales bacterium. GTDB lineage: Bacteria > Acidobacteriota > Terriglobia > Terriglobales > Acidobacteriaceae > DAISJI01. Next base: position 1,491 of record JBOGLI010000239.1, read on the forward strand.
CCTGTCAAGCCCCCCGCACGTCACAAATCCGCCCAACTCTCTCATTCCATTCCAAATCGAGTTCCGCAAATCACTTCCGTATTACCCCCTCCAACCTGCTATCCTGAAACTAGAGAGTAGATAAAGAAAAGCTCGCCCAAATCGGCGAGCCTTTTTGTTTTCTTCCCCCGCGTACCCCCGCGTCCCCTGCGGTGAATGTTTTCGTTTGCGTTCCTTAGCGCCCTTTGCGGTTGATGTTTGTTGACCCGATGACCCGATTCCCCGCGGATATGCCTGTGGAAATTGTCCTCAAATCCCGGCACGATCCACCCGGATCCCTGAGGAAATCCTCCGAAATCCCCGGAAATCCGTGCCCGCAACTCCAATGATGCAGGGATTTTGCGAACGCGGTTTTCCAAATCCCCGCCGGCAAAGGACTTAAAATCCCCGCAGGGGGGCCGGGGGGTGCGCACGATTGGACTCCGTTGCCTCTTCGCTATTCGGTTGCTGCCTTTTCGGCGAGGGCGAGTTGTTCCTGAGTGCCCCGAATGACGATCACATGACCAGACGTGCTTAGGGGAACGTATGCCATGTGTGTGATGTTCGCAGTCGTCCGCACCTTGTTTAAGACGTCGCTAAGCTGTGCTGTCGTCGACAAGTCGGGCAGGTACAACGCCTTGATGAAGCAGGTGGTCAGCTCGCAGTTAGAACTGTATGCTGCCGCGGAGGGAACATGGTTCCCTTGTTGCAGAACAAAACCCTTCAGCTCGTAAACCAGAACGGAAGTCCGATCATGGTTGCCAGACGCTCGCAGGCTCCTGATAACACTCACTAATCTATCGGTGACCGCGAGTTGCTCGGCAGTTCCTTTTAGCAAAATCGTGTGCTCGGACGCATTAGGGAAAACGTATCTGATGTCAGCGATAGTGCGAACGATGTTCACGACTGCCTGTAACTCGTACGCGGTGGAGAAGTCAGGCAAGTAGAGGGTCTTTTCGATGCAGGTGTCCGGCTCGCACTGGCTTCTGAACGTGGTGATTACCGGTACATTATTCTCACCCGCCTGACCCAGGGCCGCCGAGGCAAGAAACAATACTGCCAGGGAAAGTGCGAACCCACGGGCGCATTTGTTGGTCATCGAATTAGCTCCGCTTTTCAGACGAGCGATAACCGCCGTTCGCGCAAGTGTGCGCCGTCGATTCGCCGGGAGCAAGGCGAAATCTGTGCAATTCTGCCGTCTCTGACGGGACTCGGGATCATGAGGCGCGCTGACCCAGGACTTCGTCCTGGGCTACCAGCGAAACGTCGCTACGCGACTCGGGTGTGGGACCCGTCGCCCGTAGCCCGTCGCCCGTAGCCCGTAGCCCGGTGCCCGTCGCCCGGCGCCCGCCGCCGGGCGGGTTTTCGTGCGACAATACTGCTACTCTCATGCGTTTTCCTCATGTTGTTCTCGCCCTCATGGTTGCGGGGGTGGCCTTCGCCCAGCAACTCAGCCCTCTCCCCATCGCACCCAGCGCAAGCAAGACTGCGCAATCCGATTCCAAACCGGATTACTCGAAGGATCCCTGGGTAGTCGAGTACCAGAAGACAACCTACCGCTTCGAGAACGACGGCACGGGATCGCGCGAGGTTGTGGCCAAAATCCGCGTGCAGAACGAGGGCGCGGTCGATGCGCTAGGCCAACTGGTCATGGGCTACAGCGCCGGCGTCGAAGAGGTGGACATCAAGTATGTCCGCGTGCGCAAGGCCGACGGCACGGTCGTGACCGCCTCCGACTCCGCCGTGCAGGACCTGACCGCTCCCGTTGCGCGCGAGAACCCGATGTACACGGATTTCCGGCAGAAGCACATCACCGTGCCTGGGCTGCGTCCGGGCGAGGAGCTGGAATACGACTTCGTCATCAAGACCGTGAAGCCGCTGACGCCGGGCCAGTTCTTCATGGACTACGACTTCATGGACAAGGGCATCGTGCTCGATGAAGAACTCGAGATCAACATCCCGAAATCACGCACGGTGAAACTGAAGACGGCGGCGGCGCACGATGCGACGGTCACCACCGAGGGCGATCGCAAGATTTATTCGTGGAAGAGCACGCACACCACAGCGGACGACGACGACAAGGACGACGCGAAGAAGCCAAGCAGGCCGCAACAGAAGGTGCCGGCCATCCAGTTGACGACGTTTTCGAGCTGGGAGGAAGTCGGGAACTGGTACGCCGGGCTGATGAAGGACCGGACGGAAATCACGCCGGAGTTAAAGGCACGTGCCGACTCGCTGACCAAGAACGCTACCACCGACATCGACAAGATTCACGCCCTCTATGACTACGTGGCGCGGAATTTCCGCTACGTCAGCCTCTCTTTCGGAGTGGGACGCTACCAGCCGCACACCGCGTCCGAAGTTCTCGGCAATCTTTACGGCGACTGCAAGGACAAGCACACGCTGCTCGCCGGGCTGCTGAAGGCAGAGGGCTTCGAGGCCGACGCGGCGCTGATGAATGCAATGCGCAAGATCGATCCCGACGTGCCGTCGCCGTCGCAGTTCGATCACGTCATCACTATGGTCCCGCTAAAAGGGCACGAATTGTGGATGGACACGACGACCGAAGTCGCGCCCTTCCAGTTGCTGGTCTATCAACTACGCGGGAAAAACGCGCTGCTGGTGCCGGTGTCGGGAAAGCCGGCGCTGGTGAAAACACCGGCGGACGCTGCGGTTGCAAACGAGCAACTCACCGAAGTGGACGGCAAGGTCAGCGATCTGGGGAAGCTGACCGCGACGGTGAAGATGTCGTTCTCCGGCGATGCCGAGCTTGCGTTGCGCGCCGCGTTCCGGCAGACGCCGCAGTCGCGCTGGAAGGACCTGGCGAAAGTAATCGCGTACATGCAGGGGTTGCGCGGCGACGCCAGCGACGTGCAGGCTGACGATCCGGCGAAGTCGATGGGGCCGTACCACGTGTCGTACACGGTGGAGGTGCCGAACTTCCTGGAGTGGTCGAAGCGCGATTCGCAACTGCAACTGCCGATGACGTCGCTGCAACTGCCGCAGGCGAATGACGGCGACGAGAGCTCGAAGGACCCATTCGAGATCGGCGCGACGGGGAAGGTCACGTACCGGCTGAAGCTGGAGCTTCCGAAGCAGTTCTCGGCGCGGGCGCCGCTGCCGTTCTCGATGACGCGCGATTACGGCGATTACAAGGCGACCTACACGCTCGACGGCAACACGCTGACGGCGGAGCGTACGGCGGTGCTGAAAGAGCACGAGTTGCCGCCGGCGCGGCTGCGGGATTACGCGGCGTTTCGCCGGGCGGTGCTCGCCGACGAGCATCAGACGCTCGCCGTCGAGAGCTTGTCGGCGGGAACGGGCGCGCCCAAGCCACCGGAGGGCGTGAAGGCAGACGAACTGTACGATGCGGCGATCAGCGCATTACAGGCGAACAACTTCAGCGCCGCCGTCGCGCTGCTGGAGCGGGTGACCGAGCTCGATCCCAAGCATAAATCGGCCTGGAACGACCTCGGCAGCGCGTACCTGGCAATGCGTCAGGACGATAAAGCGATCACCGCGCTCAACAAGGCGGTGGCGAACAATCCCTACGACGAGAATGCGTACAACAATCTCGGCCGCGTGTACTGGGACAAGCGCGACTATGCGAAAGCGGCGGCGGCGTTCAACAAGCAACTCGAGGTGAACCCGCTGGACAAGTTCGCGCACCAGAACCTGGGCGCGATGCTGCTGGAGGAAAAGAAATTTACCGAAGCGCTGCCGGAGCTGGAGAAGACGGTCCAGTTGATGTCGGACGATGCGCTGTCGTACGTGAATCTGGGAACGGCGCAGATGGAGCTGGGGCAGGACGACAAAGCGCTGGCGTCGTTTGATCGCGCGGTGAACATCTCGCCGGCGCCGGTGGTGTGGAACAACATCGCGTACCAGCTCAGCCTGAAGAATGTTCAC
>JBOGLI010000240.1:0-2759 GCA_050746165.1 Terriglobales bacterium
CCATCGAACGGAACTTGTAAATCCGAAACGGTTTGCCCCGGTAACCCGCGCGCACGCCGCGGTAAAAAACCGGGCCTGGCGAGGAGAGTTTGATCCAGGCGGCAACCACCAGCAGCGCCGGTGCAAGCACGATCAGGCCGGCAAGCGACAAAACGACGTCGAAGATCCGCTTAAAAGCATCGGAAACGGCGTTGTGACCGTTGCTCATCCGCCGGCGATCCTTTAAGCGCCCGCCGCCGCCTTCACCTGCGTGGAGGCGTGCCCAGCGTAACGATTCAGCCAGAGATCGAGCATTAGCAAGCCGAAGACCTCGCGGGAGAATTTATTTTCGGCCGTGAGCGACATCTTGCGCACGTCATACAGGTCGCGGAAGCGGGAATTCATCACCTGCTCGCGCACCAAGTGCGAGTTGTGGTTGACGAAGGTGCCAATGGGAGTGGTGAAGCCCATCTTGTCGGTGCGGTGGATGACCGCAGTGGGGATAATACCGGCGGCCACGCGGCGCAGCGCCGGCTTCAATTCGCCCTTGGCCAGCAGCGGCGCGAAATCGGCCTTGCGCACGTGGCGAACGAACTTCTGGTGCAGCAGGCTGGGACGGCTCTCCAGGGAGTGGCGCCCACACATCTTGTCATCGATATTCAGCAAGCCTGCGAGGAAGTAGCGCCGGTCGAAAGCCATCATGGCGCGCAGGTCGTCGTGGCCGTTGCGGCAGTGACGGAATGCATCGCGAAACGTCTCCTCGACCTCTGGCAGATAGAAGGAATAGAGGCGCGGGTCGCCCTTGCGATGCGAAAACTCGAAACGGTCTTCGACCGTGGTCAGGCTCCGCATCCGGGCGAACATGTCCTTGTAGGAATCCTGAAAACACTCGCCGAGCGCCATCTGGTAGCGCACGTAGCCGCCGAAGAGTTCGTCACCGCCGGTACCGGTCAGGATCACCTTGTAGCGCCGTTTGACCTGCGAGAGCAAATCTTCGAGCGGGAGAATCACCGAGCCGATGGTAGGTTCGTCGAAGTCTTCAAGGATGGAGCCGACGCGCTCGACCAGGTCGAATTGCTCCTGGGCGTTGACCACGAAGAGCCGGGTCTTGGTTCCCTCGACCACCTGGCGCGCGTAAAACGTCTCATTGCACTCCGGGTCGGAGAAATTGCAGTGGTACGCAATCTCCGGCTCGGCCATGCGCGTGATCAGGCTGGAATCGATGCCGCCGCTGCAGAACGTGGTGAACGAGATGTCGCTGATGGTGGAATCGAGAACGCATTCGCGCAGGAGCTCGCGCGTCTCGTCGACCCACGCATCCGTGACTTCTACCGGGGCCTCGTCCTGCGCCGCGAAAATGTCCTCGTAGCAATCGTCGTGGATGTCGCCGGTGCGCAGGTTCATGGTGACGATGTGTCCCGGCATGACTTTGCGGACCTGTTTGAAGAAGGTCTTGTCGGCGAAGGTGAACTGGTAGCGGATGTACTCGGAGAGCGCCGCGTAATCAAGTTCGAGCGGCTCCGGGACAAGCTCGGCGATGTTGCGGATGAGCGACGAGGCGCAGAGCCGGTTGCCGGAGTGCCAGTAATACAGCGGCTTGATGCCGAGCTGGTCGCGCACCAGTTCCAGCTTCTGCTCGCGCTTGTCGTAGATGGCGAACGCCCAAAAGCCGTGCAGGTCCTTGAGGATGTCGCGGCCCCAACGGGTCCACGCATGCAGGAGGACGATGGCGTCGTTGGCGTCGCGCAGGTGGACGCCTTCCGATTCCAGGCGACGGCGGATCTCGACAAAGTTATAAATCTCGCCGTTGTAGCTGATGACGTGGGTATCGTTTTCGAGCGGTTCGGTGCTGCGCTCGTCGAGGCCGATGATGGAAAGCCGCGCGTGCGCCATCTGCACGTGCGCATCGATCCAGAAGCCGATCTCGTCAGGGCCGCGCTTGCGCAGGCTTTTGAGCTGGCGGTGGTGAAACGGGGTATCGAGATGCGAAGTGATGAGAATGCCGCACATAATTAGGCCCGGTTGGCAACCGCCTCGGAAATGGTTTTTATTTCTACGCCGCCGAAAGCGGCACGTGCCGCCTGCGGCAGGGTGACAGGATCGCGGCCGAGCAACTGGCGAAGACGCGTCGGATCGCCGAGGCAATGACGCATGTCGCCCGCGCGATATCCGCCGACCACCTGGGGCTCGCATGTCAGTCCCATCGATTCAGCGATTTCCTGGCACGCCTGCATCAACGTCATGGGCGTACCGGAACAAACATTGATGACCGGTGGCGCCGCAGCGCCGTTGGCGAGCTTCAGGACCGAATCCACGATGTCGCCGACATAAACCCAATCGCGAATCTGGCGGCCATCTTCGAAGAGCGGTGGGCGCTCGCCGGCGCGAATCCATCCGGCGATGCGGGCGATGATGGTGGCTTCGCCGTCGTCGAGGCGCAGGCGGGTTCCGTATACCGAGGAGAAACGCAGGATGGTGACCTCGCCGCGATCAAAGCCGCGGAAACAGAGTTCCTGCATATATTTCGAGGCGCCGTAGGTTTCCAGCGGGCCGGGCGTTGCCGCTTCGGTGATGGCCTGGATGCGCGCTTCGGCGCCGCACTTCGGACACATCACTTCAAACCGCCCTGCTTCCATATCTTCGGTACGGCGGGCGCCGGTGGTGCGCGTGCCGCAATCCGGACAAACGTATTCGTAGTTTCCGCCGTAAATGCTGAAACTGCCGGCCAGGATGCTGCGGCGCAATTTCGGCCACTGCCGGGCAAATTCCAGCAGCCGCGC
>JBOGLI010000241.1:0-2817 GCA_050746165.1 Terriglobales bacterium
GAAGAGCTACTCAAGCGATTCGACGAAGCGCTGTCCCAGGTTCCCGGTTTCGAACCCAGTTTTTCTCAGCCTATTCGCGACAATATCCTGGAGAGTATCTCGCAGATCGACGGTCAGATCGTGATCAAGGTCTTCGGCGACGATCTGGACCTGATCAAGAAAACAGCGCAGCAAGTACTGGATCAAGTTTCCTCGGTGCGCGGGGTGGCGCGCGCGTTTATCGACCGGGAGGGCAGCGTGCCGCAGTTGCAGATCGAAATCGACCGGGCACGGGCCGCGCGCTACGGACTGAACGTGGTCGACGTGCAGAACGTGATCGAGACGGCGGTCGGCGGCAAGGAAGCCACCGAGATATGGGAGGGCGAGCGCAAATATCCCGTGGTGGTCCGCCTGAAGGAAGACCAGCGCCGGGATATTTCGACGATCGGCAAGATCCTGGTGGAGACGCCGGCCGGACCTCGTGTGCCGCTGGAGGACGTGGCCACGCTCAGCATCGGTTCCGGAAGCATGAACATCGCGCATGAATCCGGCAAGCGCCTGAACGCCATCGGCGTGTTCCTGCGCGGGCGTGACATGGGCAGCGCCGTCGAGGAAATGCAGCAGCGCGTGAAGCAGAACGTGACGCTTCCGCAAGGTTACTACTTGCAGTGGGGCGGCGAATTTGAGAACCAGCAGCGTGCCATGGGCCGCCTGCGAATCATCGTGCCCATCAGCATCTTTCTTATCTTTCTGCTGCTGTTCAATGCGTTCGGTTCGGTGAAGAGCGCCCTGCTGATTCTTTCCAACATTCCGTTCGCTTTGGTGGGTGGGATTCTGGCTTTGCTGATCACCAGGATTCCGCTGAGCGTTTCAGCCGCCATCGGATTCATCGCGTTATTCGGCCAGGCAGTGCTGAACGGCGTAGTGATCGTGAGCTACTTCAATGCGCTGCGTGCTGAAGGGTTGGATGCGCGCCAGGCGGCGATCGAAGGATCACTGGTGCGCTTCCGTACTGTGTTGATGACGGCGCTGCTGGCCATGCTGGGGCTTCTGCCGATGGCGCTCTCGAAGGGCATCGGATCGGAGGTGCAAAAGCCCCTGGCGGTGGTGATTATCGGCGGCCTGGTTTCGGCGACGGCGCTCACGCTGCTTGTGCTACCGGCGCTCTATACGCTGGTCGAGCGGAAGTCTACACCCCGAGCAGATACGCCCGTGCTGGCAAACCAGTCAGGCGATTGAGAGCGCTCGCGTACCACTGCAGCTGCCGCTGGTATTGGTTGCTGTGGGCGGAAACGTCCACGTCCGTCTTAAAATCGACGATCACCCACGCGTTGTCTTCGACGAACGCCAGATCGATAATGCCTTCCATCAGGAGTTCGCCGTCCCCTTCCGAAGCGAGGCGCAGCATGACGGGATACTCGCGATGTTTTCGCCCGGCTGCGCGCGCGCGATCGAAAAGCGGATGAGCGAGAGCGGCCTCCACGCGGGCGCAGGCGGCTTCGATTTCCTCGGGGGGCGCTCCCACAATACGCCCGTTGAGCTGCGCCCATCGGCGGACGGTAGCGCGGTCGGCTTCCAGCGGCACGTCGCGGAGGACGGCATGGACGAGTGTGCCGAAGCGTCGGCCTGCAGGACCAGCCCTGAGACCGGTGGTTACGGTTTCGACTACAACTGGATCGGGGGGCGCATCCGGCGCCTGGCTTGCTAGGAACACCGCGAACTCCGGACGCGAGGCGGATTCAATGGTTTTGGCGCGCTGCTCCTGCCATGCGTGGTACGCGGCTGCGCTGACTCCCGAGTCGCTCTTCAGTAACTCTTCCTGACGCAGCCCGTGGTCGCCTTCCTCGCCCAGTTTCAGCTTGCACGGATCCCACCAGACGACCTGGTGCGATCCCTGCTGCGCGGTAATGAGGCCGGGACGGACGGAGAATTCGGCCTCGCGATCGTAATCCATCGGCCCGGCGACCACGCTCGAATCGCCGAAATCCGGACATCCCTGCGCGGGTCGCGATTTCCTCCAGTTTTCGCGCGACGGATACAGGGCCTTGTTCAGCGGACTGAGCCAGTTGTCCTGCGGGAAGGGCTCATCGCCGCATGCCGGGACAACCAGCAGGTCGCGCGCGCGGGTGGCGGCCACATAAGCCACACGCACGCCTTCCGCCCGCTCGCGGTCTGCCTCGTCCGCTTCGTGATCCAGCAATTCCCAGGGCGCGCAGCGCAGTAGACGAGTAGCGCTCACGCGCTTGGCTCCATCGACGAACTGATCGGGCTCGCGCGCGCAAAGATTCGCGGTGAGATCCGCCAGAATTACTACGGGAAACTCCAACCCCTTGGCTCCATGGACGGTCATCAGGCGGACGCCGTCGGAATCCTCTTCAAGCACCGGCGCTTCGGAGGCATCTTCCTTCTCGGCTTGCGCGGTCAGTTCCTCCACGAATCCTCGGAACGACACGCCGCCCGTCATCTCATATGTGCGAGCCAGATCCGCCACGCGGGCCACGTTCGCCAGGATCTGGTTGCCGCCCGGCCGCAGCAGGAAACCCGCGTGGGCGCGAGTAGCTTCAAGCAGCGCGTGGACCGTCGCGGCGAATGGCTGGTAGTTGCGACCTCGGTGCAGTTCTGCGAGTAGCGCCAACGCGTCCGAAATGGGTCCCTCCGCGCCTTCGCGATGAAAAGGATGCAGCCGGCCATGTTTGTGCTTGTGCACCAGCAACATCTCATCGGAGATGGCGAACAGCGAGCCTTTCAGTGTGGCGAACACGCTCAGCTCGTCGTCCGGCCATTCGATTGCCGTCAGCGCGGCTCGCAAGGTTTCGACCTCTTCGCGATGGTGAAACG
>JBOGLI010000242.1:0-7061 GCA_050746165.1 Terriglobales bacterium
CCGATACGAAGGCGAACGGCTGCGCCTGTTGCAACCACGACATGAAGGCCGACGCATCAGCCGACAAGGCGAAGATGTCCGGCTGCTGTGGCGGCAAAGACGCGAAAGCCTGCTCCCGCAAAGATGCGAAGGGCTGCTGCGACGGCATGAAGGACATGAAGAAAGATGCCGGTACTCAGGCAATGTCTTGCGGGAAGGACTGCTGCAAGAATGGCAAGTGTGAGATGGCAAAGAACGGCAAGAAGTGCTGCGATAACTGCCCAGGCATGGCGGAAGGAAAGTAGCTACGAGTCGTGAGTCGTGAGGCACGAGGCATGAGGAAAATCTTCCTTGTGCCTTGTGCCTTTAATGCAGTCCCTCGTGTCCCAGCAGAATGCTAAGCACGATCACGGCGAGCACGACGCTCGTCACCAGCACGTACTTGCGGTCGCCCTCCTGCGCAAAAGCAATGATCGATACAACGACGCGTACTACTGGAGTGAGAATCAGCAGCACGCACGCGATCATCATCAGCACGGTCGGGTCGGCGGTAGCGATGCCGTGCATCACCACCTTCCAATGGTAGTGGTCGGTGATCCACTGCTCAGTCAGCGGGAAGTACGTGTGCAGTAACATCCCGCGGATCAGTCCCACGGCAAACAGCGCGCTGCTGGCGATCATGCCGTAGAGCAGCGCGTGGTACACCGCCGCGTAGACGTTCTTGTCGCGTTCCTTCTCCTCGGGTTGTGTTGGCATCTTCATGCAAGGTTTGGCAGATGGATGTTGAAGGCGATGGCGAGCGCGCGGGCGATCATGCCGTAGGCCAGGTAAACCAGCAGGACGGCGAAGATCCACTTCAGCATCGAACTGCGCAGGCGGTTCATGATCATGGTGCCAAGCGTCGCGCCCGCCGTGGTTCCCAGCGCTACCGGCGCCACGACCGCAAAGTGAATCAGTCCGGCCATGAAAAACAGGATGGACCCGACGCAAGCGGTCACGCCGATCATCAATTTGCTGGTCCCGACCGCTACTTTCATGGGCACATTCATGTAGCGGTTCATCGCCTAGACCTTCAGGACGCCGCCGCCTACGCCGAGCAGTCCCGAGGCGACGCCGGCCGCGTAGGAAATCGCGGTGCCCGCCGCAACGCCGTTGACGACGTAATCGACGCGCTGATTCGCGTGCTGGTCAAAGTAGCTGCCGCGCAGCTCCAGCCAGCGCGATACGCGGTCCTGGCGCGCGCCGGTAAAGCCCCCGGCAGCAATGCGCTGGTCGTCGAGATTGCGGGTGGTGAACGACGACCACGACATGTACAGCATCAGCGCCGCGAAGATCAGCAGCATGATCCAGTCTTTCAGGTAGAGCGCCAGCACCGCGCCGGAGAGCGCGCCCAGGGTCGTCGCGATTTCGAGGAACATTGCCAGCCGCAAATTCGTGATGTGCTGGTCCACATACTTCGAGCCGCCGGCGTTCGAAGTCGCGATCACCGACACGATGCTGGTCGCCACCGCGATCTTCATCGGCAGGTGGAACATCAGCACCATCACTGGCACCACGATCACGCCGCCGCCGACGCCCAGCAACGCGCCCAGAAATCCGGCGCACACCGCCGAACCGAATAGCGCGACTACAAAGCTGATGGAGTAGGTCATTAGAGAACTATGAATCGTAACAAAACAAGTGGTCAGTGATCATTGGTCGGTGATCAGAGGGCAATCTCGCAATTTCGGTGGAGCCTGCTGATCACTGACCGCTGATCACTGACCACTTGTTCACAGCGCAATCCATCCGGCGCGGATCGCCAGGATCGAAGCCACGGCCACCATCGCCCACAGCAGCACCCCTTGCAACAGGGGGCGTGGCCCGACTTCCTTCAACGTGGCGCGTGAAACTCCGGCGCCGATTAGGAACAGGGTCGCGGTCAGTCCGATTATTCCCAGTCGGTACAGGATGTGGAATTCCGGAGCGCCTGCGTGCACCGTCGAATTCAGAATCGCCGCTGCGACGAAGAAGGCGATAAACCACGGCCACTGGATTTTCGCGTCGGTGCGCCGGATCGCGGCCGTCGCGATGCATAACGGCACGATCCACAGCGCTCGCGTCAGCTTGACCGTGGTCGCGATGGCCAGCGCCACGGCGCCGTACTTTGCAGCCGCGCCGACCACCGAGCTTGTATCGTGAATGGCGAGCGCCGCCCACAGTCCGAATTGCGTTTGCGTCAGGTGGAGCAGCGAGCCGATGAGGGGAAAGATGAGCAGCGCGATCGAATTCAGGATGAACACCGTACCCAGCGCGATCGACATCTCCTCGTCATTCGCACCGGCCACGGGGGCCACCGCGGCAATCGCGCTACCGCCGCAGATCGCCGTTCCGGTCGCGATCAGGAAGCCCGCGGTCTTCTCCACTTTCAGCAGTCGCGCCAATCCCATCCCGATAAGCATCGCGAAGCTGATTCCCACCGCGGTATATACGAAACCGCTGCGGCCGGTGCGCTCCACCTGCGCGAAGTTCATGCCGAATCCGAGACCGATCACCGATCCCTGGAGCAGGTATTTCGAGATTTTGCGCGAGCTGTTGCGATAGGGATTCCCAACGGTGAGGCCCAATGCCAGTCCGAGCGCAAGCGCGACCGGCGGCGATGCCCAGGGGGTAAGTGAAAAGACGAATAGCCCGACGAACAGGAACTTCGAAAACTCAGATCGCATTATTCCCCACAATGAATTCACACCAGTTTACCAATCTTAGTCTCTCGCGTATGCTTCTTGCCATCGTGGGGAGGATCGAATGAAGAAAGTAATGGCTTGTGTAGTGCTGATCGCGGCCGCCGCGTTCGCGCAGCAGGGGTCCGCGCAAAATCCGGTCACCGACAATGTCCGCCAACGGCTCGCTCGCCAGTCGAAGATTCTCGTTGCAGCGGCGGAGGCGATGCCCGCCGAGAAGTACAGCTACAAGCCGACCGAGGGCAACATGACCTTCGGCCACCTGATGACGCACATCACCGGCGCGAATAATTTCGTGTGCTCCAAGATCGCCGGCCAGGAACATAAGTCCGACGTGAAAGACTCGGACGGCAAAGACAAGATCGTGGAGGCCATGAAAGACTCCATGGAGTTCTGCACCAAGGCCATGGACGGCGTGAAAGACGCCGATCTCAACCAGGAGGTTGAGATGTTTGGCGGCCGCAAGGCGCCGAAAGCCGCCGCGGTCATCGAACTGCCGGTGGATTGGGCCGACCACTATGGCGCCGCCGCCCTCTATCTTCGACTGAACGGCATCCTGCCGCCGACGGCACAACCGCGTCCGGGGCAGAAAGCCGCACCCAAAGAGTAGGAAAGGGACGAGGGTCAAGGGCCGAAGGGGCGGGGGAAACCTCGTCCCTTCCGCCTTAACCCATGTCCCTTGACCCTTGCCCCTTGTCCCGTACGCCTTACTCCGTGCACCGTTTAAGTGTCATTTCCCGCCGCTCAGGTCACAAAGCTGTGTGATATGCGGACCGTGTGTTCTAATAATAAATTCAAGAGGATGGCGGGAATCAGCAGACAAATCCGGAGGAGTGCGAAGGCGGCGTCGCGGCGTGTTCGCGAGTGGCGCATGATCGGGAAGGCGCTCGCCTCGACGCGTCACCCGGTGCTGGCGCACATCATTCCCATGCGCCGCTGCAACCTCGCTTGCGAGTACTGCAACGAGTACGACAAGACCTCGAACCCGGTCTCATTGGAGACAATGTTCGAGCGCATCGATCGCCTGGCCGCGCTCGGCACGACCATCGTCACCATCAGCGGCGGCGAACCGCTGCTCCACCCGCAGCTCGACGACCTCATCCGGCGCATCCGCCGTCACGGCATCATCGCCGGCATGATCACCAACGGATACCTGCTTACCGCCGACCGCATTCGCGCCCTCAACCGCGCCGGTCTCGAGCACTTGCAGATCTCGATCGACAATGTAACCCCGGATGATGTCTCGAAGAAGAGCCTCAAGGTCCTCGACCGCAAGCTGCAACTGCTGGCCGAACACGCCGATTTCCACGTGAACATCAACTCCGTGGTCGGCGGTGGTATCAAGAACCCGCAGGACGCGCTGGTCATCGGCCGCCGCGCTCGCCAGCTTGGCTTCACCTCGACCATCGGCATCATCCACAACGGCGACGGACAGCTTCAGCCGCTCAACACCGAGGAGCGTGCCGTTTATCACGAGATGAAGAAGCTGGAGAAGGGCAGCTACTCGCGCATCAACGGCTTCCAGGACAATATCGCGATGGCCCGCCCCAACCAGTGGCGCTGCCGCGCCGGAGCGCGCTATCTCTACATCTGCGAGGAAGGGCTGGTGCACTACTGCTCGCAGCAGCGCGGCTTTCCCGGCAAGCCGCTGCTGGAGTACACGCGCGCCGACATCCGCCGCGAGTACCTGACCGAGAAGGGCTGCGCGCCGCACTGCACCGTCTCCTGCGTGCACCAGGTTTCGTATCTCGATTTCTTCCGCGCCCCGCAGAACGTGCGCCCGATCCCGCCTTCCCCCGACGAAGCTCCCGAACTGGTACAGATCCAGAGCGATTAAATCCAGTGGTCAGTGATCAGTATTCAGTGATCAGGCGGTCGATCCGGAGCTTTTCGGCTATGCGTTGCAAACTGGTCAGCACTCGATCGAACACATCCTGATCACTGACCACTGATCACCGATCACTTCTCTACGAAATTGCCGCTACAATGAGGGAATGCACTCCGCCCGCTCCGCCGCGCGTTTCGCCTGGGGAGTGCTGGCCTACAACGTCGCGGTGATCCTCTGGGGAGCCTACGTGCGCGCCAGCGGCTCGGGCGCGGGCTGCGGGAATCACTGGCCATTATGTAATGGCGTGGTGGTGCCGCAAGCGCCGGAGGCGGCGACCATCATCGAGTTCACCCACCGCGTGACCAGTGGCCTGGCGTTGCTCGCCGTGGTCGCCCTGGCCGTATGGACCTGGCGGGTGACGGTGAAACCCAATCCTGCGCGTCGCGCGGCGGTTGCGGCGCTCGTCCTGATGTTGAACGAGGCGTGGCTGGGCGCGCTGCTGGTGCTGTTGCAGCGCGTCGGTCAGGACAGCTCCGCTGGACGCGCCGTTCTGCTCTCACTCCATTTCGCCAACACCTTCCTGCTGCTCGCCGCATTAGCATTTTGCGCACGCTGGCTGTCACCCGAGCGTCGACAATCGACCAATGTCTCCGGTGATCGCAAACGCCTTGCGGCAGTTGCCGCTGGGCTGGCGGCGATCGTGTGCGTCGGAGCCAGCGGAACGATATCGGCGTTGGGCGACACGCTCTTCCCGGCGAAGTCGCTGGGCGCTGCCCTGCATGCCGACGTCTCTTCCAGCAGCAACTTCCTGTTGCGGCTGCGGGTGATTCATCCGGCGCTCGCCGTGGCGAGCCTGGTGTTCGTGCTTTGGCTGGTGATCCAGTCGCAGAATCCGCGTGCGGTAGGCGTCGACCGGCGTCCCTCGACCGCGGTGGTGATTTTCTTCTTCACCCAGATCATGCTGGGCATGCTCAACGTTGCGCTGCTGGCGCCGGTGTGGCTGCAACTGACACACCTGCTGGTCGCGGAGTTGTTCTGGGTCTCGGTCGTGGTGGCCGGCGACGAACTGCTGCGCAACGCTGGCAGCAAAACGAGCTCACAAATCGCCGTGGCGTCGTAAGAAAATCGCGAAGGGTTCGAATTCGCACCTAGGTCAGGCGGACAGCGAACGCAGCACTGCCCGAACCGCAATCCACATCAAATAATAAAAACCGCAGAAGGCCACGACGATCCCGATTCGCGCTGCGAAGTTTCCCTGTAAACCGAACAATCTTCCCGGCGCGTCCACGATGAAGACGGCCGCAACGCCCGCGAACAAGCCGAGGAGCGAACCCCACAACGGCAGTTTTTCCGCTGCCCAACCTTCTGGAGCGAGCATGGCCCAGAGTCCCCAAATTGAGGGCAGGCATACCCACGCCAGCAGAATGGGCATTGCGTGCTCCCGAACACTGCCCGGCAGAAGAACAATGACAACCGCGGCGCAAGTTACGGCAATGGACGCAATCATCGCGGCAGAAGCAAACCGGCGCAGCATAGTTCCACACCTCCTTGTGTTCTCCGGTACCAACGCGCTTGGGTGATCGGCACGCGCTGGCGCACTCATTGTGCACCAGCGCGTGCTACTGGGACCCTAAAAATGAAACCCAATCTGGGCCGTAAAGGTTCGCGGCGTCACGTAATGCGTGCCGCTAAAGGTGGAGAGAAAGTTGTACAGAGCGACCTTGTTAGTGAGGTTCACCACCGTGAATTGGGCGCTCCACATGTATTTGTCAGTCCTGAAGATGTTGTCATCCCCAACTGATACATCGAACAGGTTGCGCGGTGAGATGCGCGGCGGGTTCTTGTCGTCATTTTCCGCTCCCGGCACCGGAATGGTAATGAACTTGGAACCATAGAGATTCCCGGGGCACAGGCCGGAAGCGCTGATCGGGGTGGTCGGAGTCGCATAGACGCCTCCACAGAACAACCCCGCCTGGAACTGCTGGTCGGGCGTAAGTCCGGAAACATCCACCGGAGTAGCCGTGCCCGGTGCGACCGGCACCGGTCCGGCCACCAGGCCACTGTCGTAGCGCCAATTCCATCCCACCCAGGGGCCGCGTTTCCACGGCTGGTACTGAATGTGGGTCGTCTGGTTGAACTTCTCGTCGTGATCGATGCGGAAGACGTCGCCGAGCGGTCCCGGCTGCGCTCCGGCGCCACCGATTTGCGGGTTGAAGAAGCGCGCGGCTACGCTGGAAAACACCATGAACGCCGTCAGGCCATGGAAGTTGGTGAGACTGACACGTCCCGCTACCCCCGGAATCTTCGACTTTGTCCACTCGATCGGAAACGTAATCGGCGTGGCGCCCAGGATGCTGAAATCGTAGCCGCCCTGCGTGTATTTCCAAACGTACTCGCCGGCAAATACCAGGTGTTTCCCGAACGCCTGCTGCAATCCGAGATGGAACTCGTTGCGGTGCCCCGGAGTCATTGGTTGGCGATCCGACGAAAAGCAGGCCAACAGCGGGTTCAGCACCGGGTCGGCGCAACACACG
>JBOGLI010000243.1:0-1644 GCA_050746165.1 Terriglobales bacterium
TAGGGGCGTAAGCTCAACGGTTAAACTGTCGGTCTCCAAAACCGAACTTGGGGGTTCGAATCCCTCCGCCCCTGCCAGTCCATCGGGAAGAGAGTAGTCAGCAACATGGCGAAGTCAGCGACAGCAGCGTCAGACGCAAAAGGTATGAGCAATATCGGCGAGCAGATGAAATCGTGGCCGCAGCGGGTGAAGACGTTTTACAACGACACCCGCACCGAGATGAAGAAAGTCACGTTTCCGACGCGCAAAGAGGTGCAGTCGACCACCATCGTGGTCATTATTACCGTGTTCCTGTTCGGCGCGTATTTCGCCGTCATCGACAAGGTGATCGGCGCCGGCATCGACACGCTGTTGCGGCACTTTACGCACCGGTAAGAGAGGGTTCCGGCGAAGTTCGCCGGGCAATAAGCAATGGCAGAAGAGCAACTGAATAACGAAAACCCGGAACAGATTCCACCGCAACAGCAAGGCGGCGCGGGCGAACCTCCTGTGGGCGACGACGGCGCCACCGCGGAGGCACCGCAGAACCCGAACCTGAAGTGGTACATCATTCACACCTACTCGGGCTTCGAGCGCAATGTGAAGGAATCGCTCGAGTCGCGCGTACAGGCGTTCCATCTCGAGGACAAGATCGGCAAGGTGATCATTCCCACCGAGCCTGTCACCGAGATCCGCAACGGCAAGAAGTACACGACCGAGCGCGCTTTTCTCCCCGGCTACGTGCTGGTGGAAATGGATATGGACCTGGCGTCGCCCGAGGGCCAGAACCTGTGGCACGTGGTGAAATCCACGCCACGCGTGACCGGCTTCCTCGGCGCCGGCAACCAACCTACGCCGATG
Source organism: Terriglobales bacterium (assembly GCA_050746165.1). Taxonomy (GTDB): domain Bacteria; phylum Acidobacteriota; class Terriglobia; order Terriglobales; family Acidobacteriaceae; genus DAISJI01. Next base: position 841 of record JBOGLI010000243.1, read on the forward strand.
TCGACCGATGAGGTCAACACAATCATTTACCGCGTTGCCGAGAGCAAGGAGAAGCCGAAGCTCAAGGTGAAGTTCGAGAAGAACGAGTCGGTCCGAATTTCCGAAGGGCCGTTTGCGACCTTCACGGGAGTGGTCGACGAAGTGAACGAAGACCGCGAGACGCTGAAGGTGATGGTCACCATCTTCGGACGCTCGACCCCGGTGGAGTTGGAATTCGGGCAGGTGGAGAAAGTGGCGTAACAATGTCGGTTTTCGCTGCGAAATTGACGGTTTCCAACATGGCTGTTCCCGAGCGGAAGCAGGAACTCGAGCTGATGGTCGACACCGGAGCGGCGTTTAGCTGGATTTCGCGCGAACATTTGGATGCGCTTAACATCGGAGCAACGGGAAAGATGAACTTCACCACGATCGAAGGGCATGTGTTCGAGCGTGAAGTTGCTCCAGTGCTGGTCAGTATAGACGGACGGTCGGGCGGCGATACGGTAGTCGTAGCGCAGGCCGGCGATTTTGAGGTTTGCGGCGCGCACACGTTGGAAGCGATGGGCATGGCTGCGGACCCAGTACACAAGAAATTGATTCCGCTGACGGTTGCGTTGGCGCTGTAACGCGATTGTTCAGGCTGATAGCCAAGAGTTAGTCCGGGCCGAAAATCCTAGACCCGGCGTAAAGAAGAAGGTAGAGGACACATGGCGAAGAAAGTTACAGGAAGCGTTAAGTTGCAGATTGCAGCGGGCAAGGCCACGCCGGCGCCGCCGGTCGGACCCGCGCTCGGCCAGGCGCAGATCAACATCATGGAGTTCTGCA
>JBOGLI010000244.1:0-4574 GCA_050746165.1 Terriglobales bacterium
GGCGTCCTGAAATCGTGGGCCGTGCCGAAAGGGCCCTCGCTCGATCCCGCCGACAAGCGCCTCGCCATGATGGTCGAGGACCATCCTGTTTCTTACTTTCATTTCGAGGGCATCATCCCCGAGGGTAACTACGGCGCCGGTACGGTGATGGTCTGGGACACCGGCACATGGGAACCGCTCGGCAACGAGCACGAGATGCTCGCCAAGGGCGACCTGAAATTCAGGTTGACCGGCGAAAAACTCAAAGGCGAGTTCGTCCTCGCCCACATGCGCGCCCGGCGCCCCGGCAGCAAGGGCAACGAATGGCTGCTGATCAAGAAGAAAGACCAGTTCGCGAAATCGGGCTTTAACATCGACAAGCTCGACTGGTCCGTCCTGACCAAACGCTCGCTCGACGAGATCGCCACCGACGAAGGCTCCGCCGAGTGGCAATCCAACCGGGCCGCCGCCACCAACAAGAAAAGCGCCTGGCTGGCAGACACGCTGAAGAAAGTCGCGAAGAAAAAAAGTGATCAGTCGTCAGTGGTCAGTGATCAGAAGCCACGACCGAAGCCGAAGAAAACCGCGACCCGCCTGAGCACTGACCACCGATCACCGACCACTCGAAAAAAGAAATCCTCTGCGTCCTCCGCGTCCTCTGCGGCTAATCCCCGGGGCGCCGTAAAAAAAAACGAAATCGCCCAGCTAAAGGGCGCTGAAGAAGCTCCCTACCCGCGCGCCATCCGCCCCATGCTCGCCACGCTGGTGGACGAGCCCTTTAACGACAAAGACTGGCTCTACGAGGTCAAGTGGGACGGCTATCGTGCCCTGGCTTACCTCGACGGCCCGAACCTGCGGCTGGTCTCGCGCAACCAGAACGACCTCACCGCGCAATTTCCCGAGCTCCGCGAGCTGGTCACGCACGTGAAACTACCCCGCGCGGTGCTCGATGGAGAGATCGTTGCTCTCGACGAGCGCGGCCACTCGTCCTTTTCGCTCATGCAGCAGCGCTCGGAACGCGCCGTCCCCATCCGCTACTACATCTTCGACCTGCTTTATCTGGACGGCTACTCGCTCTTTCGCGTCGATCTCGAGGAGCGCAAGCGCCTGCTCGAATCGATCCTGAGCGAGTCCGAACTCGTCCGCTACTCCGAGCACTTCGACGACGGCCTCGCCCTCTATCGCGCCGCCGAGGAAAACGGCCTCGAGGGCATCGTCGGCAAGCGACGCCGCGGTTGCTACATCCAAAAGCGCAGCCGCGAGTGGCTCAAGATGAAAGTCACGCGCCGCCAGGAGTGCGTCATCTGCGGCTACACCGACCCGCGCGGCGGCCGCGAACACTTCGGCTCTCTCGTCCTCGGTCTCTATAACGACCGCGGGAAACTCGTCCATGTCGGCAACGCCGGCAGCGGCTTCAACGACCGCTCACATTCCGACATGTGGAAGCGCCTGAAGAAGTTGGCATCGCCAACCAATCCCTTCGGTCCGGGCGTGAAGGTCGAAGCCTCGCGCCGCGTGCACTTCGTCAAACCTGAACTAGTCGCGGAGATTAAGTTCACCGAGTGGACCCACGCAGGCCGGAGCGGCCAGGTGAAGATGCGCGCACCCATCTTCCAGGGACTGCGCTTCGACAAGAAGCCGCGCGAGTGCATCTTCGAGCGCCCGGAAAAAGCGCGCAGCGCCGCCCACAAAGCCGAGCACGGCGAAGCAGCCTAAGAAACAGCAGCCGCTGATAAACGCTGATTTGTTTTTTTCTTTATCAGCGTGCATCAGCGTTAATCAACGGCCAAGGTTTTCCTTTGCGTCCTTTGCGGTTAAGTCTTTCGACTCCGAAATTCTTTCGCCCGCTCGAACTCTTCCGCCAGCTCCCTGGTCCTGAGGTTTTCGCGCAGGTGCGCCAGGCGCTGCTCCAGCGCCAGCAACGCCTCCTGCACGTTCGCCTCGTTCGTGATCGCGATGTCTCTCCACATCGAGTAAGGGCTCGTCGCGAGCCGTGTCATCTCCCGCAGCGCTCGAGCGCCGATCGCATGCACGTCGGCATCGTCGCCAAACTCGTCTTCCAGCGCCGCCGCCATCGCGGTTGAGACAAACTGCGGCAGGTGCGAGATCCACGCGCAGAGCCGGTCATGCCGCGCTGCATCCATCTCGATCACCCGCGCCCCGATCTGCTCAACTGCCCTTATGTAGCGCTGGCTTCCAGCCGGCAGTTCCGCCACCATCTTGGTGGCTGTGAATAGCCATACCGCTCCCGCGAACAGCTCCGCATCCGCCTGTTCGATTCCACCCACTTCTTTCCCGGCCATCGGATGTCCCGCCAGGAACCGGTCTTCAGCGCGGTCGCCGAACACCGCTCGCGCCCGCTCCACAATCTGCTGCTTGGTGCTTCCGACGTCCGTAAGCAAAGTAGTCGCCGGGAGCACGGGCCCAAGCTTCTCGACCAGGTCGATGATCGCGCCCACCGGCGTAGCCAGCACGACCACGTCGCTTCCCTCGCACGCCGTGCGCGCATCCTCGCGGCCGTCGTCGATTGCTCCCCGCTTCTTTGCGACATCCAGCACCGCCGCCCGGTCGCATCCGACCACGCGCTCAACCAACCGGTGCTTCTTCAGCGCGAGCGCGAGCGATCCGCCGATCAATCCCGTTCCGATGATGGTTAACTGTCGCACAACCTGCATTGTAGAATCTGCCGCAACCGTTGCCGACTTTCAGTGTCAAATGTACGAGGGATAACCATGAACGAAGACAGCCCGAGGGCAGCCCTGCACACAGAGCACACGCGCCGGTTTCGAATGGAAAGCGCGATCCCTCTGATTCGCCTGGCGGTGGGATTGATCTTCTTTTCCCAAGGCGTGCTGAAATTCACCGACCCCAACATGGGTGTGAACCGTTTCACGCGCATCGGCTTTCCCCATCCCGGCTTCACCGCTCACTTCGTCGGCGCCTTTGAGATCGTCTGTGGCGCACTCGTGCTGATCGGCTTCCTGACCCGCGTTGCCGCCATCCCGCTGCTGTTCGTGATTTGCACGGCGATCGCGACCACCAAGATTCCTGAGCTTTCGCGCGCGAACCAGGGCTTCTGGTTCATGGTGAGCGACGCGCGTACTGATTTCTCGATGCTCTGCTCCCTTCTGTTCCTGATTATCGCCGGAGGTGGCGCTTGGGCTATTGACCGGCGCTTTAGTTTCCACCGTGCCAACGTGCGCGGCTCGCAATCGTGACCGCGTATATCCTGCTTGCGCTCGCGGGAGTCCTCGGCGGCGGCATCGCCTCCGTCGCCGGCTTCGGCATCGGCAGCATTCTCACTCCCACGTTCGCTACCCAGGTCGGGACCAAGCTCGCCGTCGCTGCCGTTTCCATTCCGCATCTGTGCGGGACCGTGCTGCGCTTGTGGCCGGTCCGCCGCCGCATCGACCGCCACGTACTCCTCAGCTTCGGAATCGCTAGCGCTGCCGGCGGGCTCGTGGGTGCGTTGTTGCACGCGCGGCTGCAAAGCCCGATTCTCGGCTACGTGCTGGGCGCACTGCTGGTGTTCGCCAGCGCGATGGAACTGACCGGCTGGAATTCACGCATGCGTTTCGCCGGTGTGACTTCGTGGTTCGCCGGAGCGCTCTCGGGACTGTTTGGCGGACTGGTCGGAAACCAGGGCGGCATCCGCTCGGCGGCAATGCTCGGTTTCGACATACGCAAGGAAGCGTTCGTCGCCACTGCAACCGCAATCGCGCTTTTGGTGGATGCCGCGCGGATGCCCGTCTACGTCGCTACCCAGGCAGGAGAAATTGCGCGCGTCTGGCCCGCGGTGCTCGTGATGGCAGCGGGCGTGATGGCAGGCACTGTAATCGGGTGGGTCTTCCTAAAACGCATTCCGGACAAGATTTTTCGCAAGGTCGTCGCGGTGATTATTCTCGCCCTCGGCCTCGCCATGTTGGCCGGAGTCGGCCGCTAGGCTATTTTTCGTCCCACGGCTGGCGCAATCATCCGGAGCTGTTCCATCAGCTCCTCGAACTGCTGCGGATAGAGCGACTGCGCGCCGTCCGAGAGCGCCTTGTCGGGATCGCGATGCACCTCGACGATGATTGCGTCCGCGCCCGCCGCCACCGCCGCCCGCGCCATCGGCGCTACCTTGTCGCGTCGACCCGTCCCATGTGACGGGTCGCCACACATGGGCAGGTGTGAGAGCTTGTGGACGATTGGGATTGCCGAAATGTCCATGGTGTTGCGCGTGTAGGTCTCGAAGGTGCGGATACCGCGCTCGCAAAGGATGATGTCGTAGTTGCCGCCGGCCATGATGTACTCGGCCGAGAGCAGCAACTCCTCGATGGTCGCCGCGATGCCGCGCTTCAGCATCACCGGCTTGCGCGTCTTTCCCAGCTCGCGCAGCAGGTTGAAGTTCTGCATGTTGCGCGCGCCCACTTGCAGGATGTCAACATACGGCAACATCAACGGGATCTGCGAAATTTCCATCACTTCGCTGATCACCAGCAGGCCGAATTTCTCGCCCGCCTCGCGCAACAGTTTCAGGCCATCTTCGCCCATTCCCTGGAACGAGTACGGCGACGAGCGCGGCTTGAATGCGCCTCCGCGCAGCACCTTGGCGC
>JBOGLI010000245.1:0-2284 GCA_050746165.1 Terriglobales bacterium
TTCCGTCCACACACCCTTGCGAAGGTCGTCGAGGTAGGCGACCGGCGCATAAGCGTCGGGCGCGTGATCGACGGCGACCGCCTCTTGCATGCGGGCCAGTTTGTCGGGTGCAAGCAGTGCCTGGAGGATGCGGCGCTGTGCGTTGGCAATGCGGCTGATGGCGCCGTCGGGCTCAATGCGGCGCAGCAGGGCCGGATCGATCATGAACGCCGGCGTGTGGAAGGCGTTATCGACCAGGAACTGAAGCGCGCCCTTCTGGCGATCGCCGGGGACGGCAGTAAAGATCACGCCGTCCTGCCCGATGTGCTTGTTGTGCGCGTACGCGCCCCCGACAACGTGGGCGACGTGGCCCATCTCAAGCGTCCACTGCCCGAGCATGCTGCCGTACATCTCGCCGAGATCGTCGTAATCTTCGCCGGCCTTATAACTGGTGGCGGAGATGAGCATCTTCGACACCCGCTCAAGGTTCTTGACGCCGAGCGTCGTGGCCGCGACCGCATCGGCATCGCCGACCGCCTCGGTTTCATCGCCTGGATCGGAATTGCCCTTGGGGGTAGAGAAGCGCAGCCACGGCTTTGTGTCCTGCTCGCGCGCCCACTTATCGAGTGTGCCCTTCTCGTCCTCGGCCGTCTTCGCGTTGTCGATCGGGGTGTAGCCCCACTTGATGGCGAACACGTCGTAAGGCCCGACACGCGGGACCAGATCGTCGACCGGGATTTTGTCCTCCGGTTGGGCCACGTAGTTGAAGCGGGAGTAATCCATGATCGAGGGTGTGTGGCCCATGGTATGGAGCCACTGCTTGTCACGGATTTTGTCGAATGGATACATCGAGCTGGCGAGCATGTTGTGCTGCAAGCCGAGCGTGTGGCCGACTTCATGCGCCACCACGAACTCGATCAGCTTGCCCATCAAGTCCACCGGAAGCGGCAGTTTCTGCGCCCGCGGATCGAGCGCCCCGGCCTGCAGGAAATACCAGGTGCGCTGCAGGTTCAGGATGTTGTGCCAAATTGAGATGGGCGCGTTCAGCGTCTCGCCCGACCGCGGGTCAGCGATGTGCGGGCCCTGGGCATTTTCCGTGGTGGAGGGCAGCCACTTGATGACCGAATAGCGCGCGTCTTCGGCGCTCCAGTCGGGGTCCTGCTCCGGCGAGGGCGCTTCCCGGGCGATGATGGCGTGCTTGAATCCAGCAGCCTCGAACGCGGGCTGCCAGTCCTCCACGCCCTTCATGACGAAGGGCACCCACTCCTTCGGCGTCGCCGGATCGATGTAATAGACGATCGGCTTCACCGGCTCGGAGACGGCGGCATGCGGGTCTTTCTTTTCCAGACGCCAGCGGGCGATGTACTCGCGCTCGCGCACCTTCTGCTCGTCGGTGCCGTAGTCGGTAAAGCGGGTGGTGAAGAAGCCCACGCGATCGTCGAAGAAGCGCGGCTTCATCGGCTGCTCGGGCAGCTTGATCATGCTGTAGTGCACGACAAAGCTGTTGCTGCCGGGACGACCGGTGGCGGAAAACGGGGAGGGACGTCCCGGACCGCTGCCCGCCGCCGTGGCGCTCGGGATCGGCGTCGAGTAGGTGAAGGTAGTCACCGTCTCGATATTCGTGGGGAACGCCGAGATACGTTCCACATAGGTGCGCGTCGGGTCAAGGTTACCCTGGCGGATCATGTTCTTCGCGCTGATCTCGGCGATGGAGTCGACGGTAAGCAGCCGGGTAACCTCGATGACCGCGGCCTCGTCTTTGCCCCATGCCGCCACGGGGAATGACATCAGAATGGAGCTGTTGTTGATCCCGGCGACTCCGCGGGCGATCGGCTTGTCGGGCGAGGCGACGATCTCATAGTCCATCGCGCGCAGCAGGATGCGGTTCTTCACGCGCTCCCAGCGCACCACGCGGCTGAGGAAGCCGGAACGGTCAACGCCGCCGGCGGATTTTTCCAGTTGCGTGACCCACAAGAAATCCTTGTTCAGCTCAGCCTTGGGAATTTCGTAGAACCACTTGTCTTTGACTTCGTGAACGGTGAAGATGCCCTGCTTCGAACGGGCGTCCTTGGTGATGACGCGCTCATAGGGCCGCGGCTCGCTCGACTGTTGCTGCCCAAACCCGGGCCGCTCGGGACGCTCCGCCTGGGTTTCCTGGCCCTGTCCGGGTTCCTGCGGAGCGGGAGGCTCCTGCGCCCAACATAAGCCGGCGGCAACGAATAATATGCACACGAGTCTCAAGAACGGTTTCAACGCTCACCTCGCAATATCGAATTTAGAAAATCGCCAACAGATCGCGGCCGGA
>JBOGLI010000246.1:0-5916 GCA_050746165.1 Terriglobales bacterium
CGACGCCACTTGATCAGGATCCATGCGGCCGAGCAGGGAACGGGTGGCCAGTGCCGCCAGCCCGTGGCGGAAGTGTCCATCTTCGCAAAGTGACGGCACCTGTGCCGGCGGCAGCATTGGCGCTAACTGCACCAGGTCCACGTGACAGCCGATGGCCAAGCGTGGTTCGGCAGAGGCGAGCGAGACAGCATCGTCGTAGGCGGCGCCATTGGCCATCAGCGTCGCCGAGGTCACGATGCCGTGCCGATGCGCCTCGACGATTCCCCGATTGACCGCCGGGGTGAGGCCGAGGTCGTCGGCGTTGACGATGAGCCGCTTCACGAAAGCAGTGTAATTGAGGCGTGAGGCACGAGGCGTGAGGCACGAGGTGCGATCCGCCTCAAGTCTCAAGCCTCACGCCTAGAGAAGAGCTGTCTCGTGCAGCAGCTTGCCGGTGGTGAAGCGGTTCACGCTGAAAGCCTCGGCATCCACGATGTCGGTGCGCCCGCGCAGGATCAGGTCGCTCAGGACCTTTCCCGTCGCGGGGGCGTGCATCACGCCATGTCCGCTGAAGCCGTTGGCCAGGTAGAAGCCTTTCACCGGGGATTCTCCGAGAATGGCGTGATGGTCCGGGGTCATTTCATAGAGTCCGGCCCAGGCGCGCTTGGGATTGACGGCCACGCGTTCGAAGCAGGGAACGCGGTCGGCGGCGCGAGTGAGAACTTTTTCAACGAATGCCGGATCGAAATCGGTTTTATAGCCGGGAGTCTCCTCCGGGTCGTTCCACGCCAGCAGGAACCCGAGCGACTCTGGACGGAAGTGGAAGCCGTTGGTCATGTCGATGGTCATGGGCGCGGTGTGTGGATAGTCGGCAAATGGCTCGGTCGGCACCAGCATGCGGCGCAGCGGCTCGACCGGCAACTCGACGCCCGCAAGTTTCGCCACCTGCGCAGCCCAGGCGCCGGCCGCATTGATGACAATTGGGGCCGAGACTGGACCGCGCGAAGTCTCCACGCCGCTTACGCCATCGCCGCCGACGCGGATCGCGGTGACCTCGCAGTTTTTCCAGACGGCGGCTCCGTTTTCGGTGGCATGGGAGGTGAAGCCCGACATTGCAAGATGCGGATCGACGAAGCCGTCTGTAGAACAATAAGCGCCACCGAGAATGTCGTCGCCACGCAGAAGAGGGAATTGCCGGCGAATGTCATCGGCCGCGACCATGGAGACGTTTTTCAGTCCCAGCGCCTTCTGCCGCTCCTGGTTGCCGCGCAGGTAGTCGAGATGGGCGGGTTTGGTGGCGAGAAACAGGTATCCCTGGGCACGGTATCCGCACTCTTCTCCGACCCGCTCCTGGAAGTCCGCGTAGAACGGGATCGAGTAGAGCGACATCTGGATATTCACATCGGTAGAGAACTGCGCGCGCACGCCGCCCATGGACTTGCCCGTGGAGCCCTTGCCCTGGTGCGATTCGCGTTCGAGGACTAGAACGTCAGGGCATCCGGCCGCGGTGAGATGGTAGGCGATGCTGGCGCCGACGATGCCCCCGCCGATAATGACGACTTCCGCTGTCTGCATAAATGTTCCGGTGCGGGAATTCTAGCTCACCGCGCTGCAGCAATGTCATCTCGCGCCGTGTTTGCGGCGCGCAACTCACCCGTGACCGGCGCATCTACAGGCAATCGGTGACGAAGGTGGCCGAGGAGTATCTTTAGACAATCGGGAACATGTCTCGGGGTAATGTGGGGATCGGAACAGGAATTCAGGAATTGCCGGCGCCGTAAGCTTTGCGGCGCCGCCTAGTTTGTAACGTTGACGGAGCAATTAATGCACGCGAGCGTCCGCCTGACGAAAATTGCGCGATTCCTTGGCGTAACGTTGTTCATCCTGGCCGTGTGGGCTTCGGCGCAACAGAACCCCGCAGCACAACCAAAGCCGAAAAAAGAGAAGAACGTGCAAACGGCCGCGGCCTCTCCGGTTGCGCCCGGGGCCACGTATGTCGGCGCCGATACTTGCAAAGGATGTCACGAGGACATCTACACCAAAAGCTTCCAGAACACGCCGCACTTCGCGTTGATCAAGGACGGGAAGCACGGTTGCGAGGACTGCCACGGGCCGGGCAGCGCGCACGTCGAGGGCGGCGGCGATCCCACGAAGATCATTCGCCTCGAGACATTGTCGGCGGCGCAGGCCAGCGATCGCTGCATGAGCTGTCACCAGGCGAACCTGGAGAACGCAAACTTTCATCAATCGATTCACCTATCGGCGGGCGTGGGGTGTTTGAGTTGTCATTCGCCGCATCACGCCACCGCGCCCACCAACCTGCTGGTGAAGGCGCAACCGCTGCTCTGTTACGGCTGCCACACACAGCAGAAGGCGGAGTTCGCGCGGCCGTTCCGGCACCGGGTCGACGTTGGGCTGCTGCAGTGCACGGACTGCCACAACCCGCACGGCACGCAAACCCAGAAGCAGTTGCGGACGGTCGCGAGCGGGTTCGACATCTGCACCAAGTGCCACACCGAGAAAAAAGGGCCGTTCGTCTTCGAACACCCGCCGGTGAAACAGGAAGGGTGCACGAGCTGTCACGTGCCGCACGGATCGACGAATCCGCGCCTGCTGCGAGTGTCGTTCGTCAACAACCTCTGCCTGCAATGCCACACCGCGGTGGCGGGCAATAACATTCCGGGCATTCCCAGCTTCCACAACCAGAACACGAAATACCAGTCATGCACCACCTGCCACACGCAAATCCACGGCTCGAACTTCGACGAGTACTTCTTCAAGTAAGGGGCAAGCATGAAGAGCCTGAATCGATCTCGTTTCGCTTCGATTGTGTGGACGGCGCTCGTGCTGGTGCTGCTGGCGGGAGCGGCTGTGGCGCAGTCGCCCGATCAGACTCCGTCGGGCAAGCCGCAGGCCTCGCAGAACCCGCCCGCGAATCCGCCCGAAGGCGAGCAGTGGGGCGGTTACCTGGTGCACCAGGAGATCGAATTCGGCGGGCGTATCACGGACGTGACCGGCAGCCCCGATACCTACGACACGTTCGTCAACCAGCACTCCGGCCCGCGCCTGTTCCAGCAGACGCTGAACATGCAATCGCAGACGCAGACCGGGACGCTGTTCGATTCGCTTTACCTGAGTTCGTTCGGATGGGGCGGCGATCCGAGTAATGCCGCGCGCCTGCGCATGTCGAAATTGAAGTGGTACAACTTCAACGCGACCTTCCGGCGCGACAAGAATTATTTCAATTACAACCTGCTGGCGAATCCGCTGAATCCGGCGAGCACGAACCCGGCGTACCCGACAATCCAGGTCCCATTTTCGCCGCACGCCTTCTTTACCACGCGGCGGATGTACAACTTCGACCTGACGCTCTTGCCACAGCATTGGCTCAGTTTTCGGCTGGGCTACAACCGCAATCGCAACGAGGGACCCAGCTATAGCTCGTACCACCAGGGCACCGAAGCGCTGTTGAGCCAAGGTTGGAACACTACGGACAACATGTTCACGGCGGGTGTGGACGTCCGCGTAGCGAACCAGACCACGCTGAGCTACACGCAGACGCTTGACTACTCGAAGCAGGACACCGGGTACGGGCTGCTGCCCTTCGCGCAGTTCACGCTGGCCAACGGAGTTCCGGTTTCCTACGGCCTGCCGTGGTTGAACTCGGGCTCGCCTTGCGCGGCGCCGCTATTAGCCGGCGGCGTGGCCAACCCTGTCTGCAACGGATTCCTGAGCTACACCCGCAACCAGCGTGGGCGCGTCACCATACCGACGGAACAGGCGACGTTCCGCTCGAGCACGCTGAAGTGGCTCGACTTTATTGCCAATGTGACCTACAGCGGAGCCGACATGGTCGATCCGCTGAATGAAATGTTTAACGGCCTGGAGACTCGCACCGCGATCCGCGCCTACAACACCAACGGCACGGTAGCGAGCAGCCGGTGGGTGTCGGTTGTCGCGGAAACTGGCGCGACGATTCGGCTCAGCGATCATGCGCGCATCGTGGACACCTTCCGCTTCCAGAACTTCCGCGAGCCGGAAATGCTGGCGCAGATGATCAATTACTTCTTCAATGCGTCGACGGTCACCACGGCAACCTTGATCCAGCCGATCGCGCTGCCGCCCGGCCCGCTGCGGCACAGCACGTCTTCTCCGGCCGACTTGGTGAATGATGCATACAGCCGCAACTTCGGTCAGGACATGAAGACGAATGAGATCCAGTTGCAATACGACTTTTCGCGATTCTTCGGCGCGCGGCTCGGCTACCGTTTCCGGCGCCGAACTCCGCACGAGGTCGAAACGTCGTCGGTGATTGGCGGGGCGAACTATCCGCTGTTCCCGAATCGCAACGCGTGCCTTCCGCTGACCGCCGGAGTCTGTGAAGTGGGGACCGGAATTTTCGACCAGGAATCCGACTATGTGCAGATCAACTCGCACACGCTGATTGCCGGCGTGTGGTTCCGTCCGAGCGAGAAGCTGCACGTGAATGCCGAGGCGCAGATCAGCACCTTCGACAATTTCCAGATGCGCATCGACCCGCGCCAGCAACAGATCTTCCGCATCGACGTGAACCACAATCCGTATCCGTGGCTCAGCCTGGGCGCGAACCTGAATATTCGCGAGGAGCGCAACAGCACGCAGGATATCAACTACCGGGCGCACTGGCGCGATGTCGGATTCAACGCGACCATTACGCCGCGCGAGAGCTTTGGCCTCGACCTCGCCTACAACTACACCGGAGCGTTGCAGAGCGCGAACGTCTGCTACGTCGGCACGCTGACGGCGCCCGGGAGCACGCCGTGCGTGAATGCCCCCGGCTACCTGGAGACACCCGGGCGTTACGACAATGGAACCCACTACGGCATGTTTGCGCTGATGTTCAAGCCGGTGCCGCGGCTGTCGGCGAACCTGGGGTACAGCATCACCGCCGACAACGGAACGACGCTGTTCCTGTACACGTTGCAGCCGGTCGGGCCGATGGCGATGCGCTGGCAGCAACCGCTGGCCTCGCTGGCGTTCGACGTCAACAAGCAGGTGCAATTCCGCGCCGGTTGGAACTACTACCAGTACGGCGAGGACAACGGCGGCTTCTGGGGACCGACGCTGCCGCGCTACTTCCACGCGAACAATACGACCCTGTCGTTGCGCTACGCATTTTAGAGAGTTTTCACCATTGCTGATTTCGGTTTGAAGGGGCGCGGCTTCAGCCGCGCCGATGAGAGGCGCAGCACTCCCGCCTTTAGGCGCTGAGGGAAGGTCCCTCAGCGGCTGAAGCCGCCGGTTGCGCGCGACCTATACGGCACGCCTGAAGGCGTGCCCCTTCAAAGAAGCGGATACAGTTTTCCTAAAACTGAACGGATGAACGCTGAGCTGACGAGCATCAGCAGCCGAGGTGCTGGGTCGTCGGCGTATTCTGTTGCCCATGGACCTGGGCGCCTTCCGTGAAAAATTCCGGGCGCGGTTTTCGACCACTTCGCGCGTGTTCCGCGCGCCCGGACGCGTGAACCTGATCGGCGAACATACCGATTACAGCGACGGGTTTGTCTTCCCCATGGCCATCGAACTTGCCACGTACGTCGCGGCAGCGCCTCGCTCGGACGGACGTCTGGTGCTGCACTCGGAGAGCTACGACGCAACGATCGAGGTCGAGCTTGCCTCGCTGCGCCCGTTGAAGCAGTGGAGCGACTACATCGTCGGCGTGGCCGCCGAATTACAGCGCATGGGACTGCAGATCGCCGGCGCCGACATGCTGATTGCGAGCGAAGTGCCGATGGGATCGGGACTGAGTTCCTCGGCGGCGCTCGAAGTGGCAACCGCATTGGCTCTGCTCGGGATGGCGGGTAAGCAGGCGCGCAAGAGCGAGATCGGAATTATCTGCCAGCGGGCGGAGAACAATTTTGTCGGCGCGCGCTGCGGCATCATGGACCAGTTCATCTC
>JBOGLI010000247.1:0-5071 GCA_050746165.1 Terriglobales bacterium
GTGTTACGGCGGTTTTCAATTCCGCAATTTGAAATTCCTCAATTCCGCAATCTCCTATGCCTTTGCCGTCGCTCCAATCACTTCCGCGACGCGCTCGCCGATGTCGGCGGGCGATTTGGCGACGCGAATTCCGGCGGCCTCCAGCGCCTTGATCTTCTCCGCGGCGGTTCCTTTTCCGCCGCTGATGATCGCGCCGGCGTGTCCCATGCGGCGTCCCGGAGGCGCGGTCTGTCCGGCGATGAATGACACCACCGGTTTCTTGACGTGTGCCTTCACGTACTCGGCGGCGGTTTCCTCGGCGTTACAGCCGATTTCGCCGATCATGACGATCGCTTCGGTTTCAGGGTCTTTGTTAAAGAGTTCGAGTGCATCGACAAAATTCGTTCCGATGATTGGGTCGCCGCCGATGCCGATGGCGGTGCTCTGGCCGATGCCGCGCTGCGTCAACTGGTGCACGGCCTCGTAGGTCAGCGTCCCCGAGCGCGAGACGATGCCAACGTTCCCCTCGCGATGGATGCGGCCGGGCATGATGCCGATCTTGCACTTGCCCGGCGAGATGATGCCCGGGCAGTTGGGGCCGATCAGGCGCGAGCGCCGCGTCTGCAGGTATTCCCAAACGCGCACCATGTCGTTGGTCGGAATGCCTTCGGTGATGCAGACGATCAATTCGATCTCCGCGTCGGCAGCTTCCATGATCGCGTCGGCAGCGAATGGCGGCGGGACGAAAATGACCGACGCGTCGGCGCCGGTACGGTCCACCGCTTCCTGAACGGTGTTGAAAATCGGCCAGCCCTCGTGCGTTGACCCGCCCTTGCCGGGCGTGACACCGCCGACGATCTTGGTTCCATATTCGGCGCAGGCCTTGGCGTGGAACGTGCCCTCTTTGCCGGTGAGGCCCTGCACGATGACTTTGGTGCTCTTATTTACGAGTACGCTCATGAGTAGCTCTTAGCCTTTAGCTCTTAGCTGGTTGACGTTCTTGATAATCAATGCCTGGCACTACACTCTTCCGGCCGCCCCGACTACCTTCTCGGCGGCGTCTTTCATGGTATTGGCGACGATGAAGTTCAGTCCCGATTTGGCCAGTATTTCCCGTCCCTGCTCAACATTCGTGCCTTCCAATCGGAGCACGATCGGTAGCTGGATGTTGGTCTTCTTCGCCGCTTGCACAACGCCGTTAGCCAGCGTGTCGACGCGCAGAATGCCGCCGAAAATGTTGATCAGAACGGCCTTCACGCTCTTGTCGGCCAGCAGGATCTCGAACGCGTGCGTTACCTGCTCCTCGTTGGCGCCTCCGCCGACGTCGAGGAAATTCGCCGGCATTCCGCCCGCGTACTTGATGATGTCCATCGTGGCCATCGCCAGGCCGGCGCCGTTCACCATGCAGCCGACGTTGCCGTCGAGCTTGATGTAATTGAGGCCGTACTTGCTGGCTTCGACCTCGAGCGGCGCTTCTTCGGTTACATCGCGCAGTTCCTTGATGTCCTTATGGCGGAAGAGCGCATTGTCGTCGAAGTTCACCTTGGCATCGAGCGCGATCAAGCGATTGTCTTTCGTGGTGATCAGCGGATTAATTTCGACCAGCGACGCGTCCGTCTCCAAGTACGCCTTATAGAGGCCGGTGAGAAGCGTGACGCACTGGTTCACCAGCTCGGGCTTCAGGTCGAGCGCGAAAGCGATCTTGCGCGCTTGGAATGCAATCAGGCCGATGCCGGGCTCGATGTGCTCCTTGATGATCTTCTCCGGCGTGTTGGCGGCGACTTCTTCGATCTCCATGCCGCCCGCCTGCGATGCCATGATGAGCAGCCGGGCCTCGGCGCGGTCGAGCAACATGCTGAGGTAGAGCTCGCGTTCGATGGGCAGGCCCTCTTCGACGAGCAGCCGCTGCACGACCTTGCCTTCGGGGCCAGTCTGATGGGTGACCAGCGTCATGCCGAGCATTTTCGTGGCGAGCTGTTCGGCCTCGTCCACCGACTTCGCCAGCTTCACGCCGCCGCCCTTGCCGCGGCCTCCGGCGTGGATCTGCGCCTTCACCACGACGACCTGCGAGCCGCTGTCGAACAGCTTGCGCGCGATTTCCTTTGCCTCTTCGACGGTGGTGGCCATCTCGCCCCGCGGGACGGCGACGCCGTATTTCGCAAGAATTGCCTTTGCCTGGTACTCGTGAATTTTCATGTAGGAAGGACCTTACAGTTCGATTCGCAATCGACCGCGAAACTTGTGATTGTATAACCCCGGGGCGCGTCGATGGAAGAGTCAACCGAACTTCGTGCGAAACAATCGCGGCTGGCGGGCTAGCTTTCGTTCTGCAAAAGCACCACGGGGAAGCTGCGAAACAACTGTGAACAATTCAGGAATCCACGTTCGGCATTCATCCGTTCACCAGTAAGCACGTTCTCGAAATCCGCGGGAGCATCGGGCGGAAGCACAAGACGCGTGTCGGCCCAGCAATCGGCTATTCGAGCGTTCGGGTCGCCGCCGCACAGCGTTAAGGCAAGGCTGGGAACGGCGGTAATCGCGATTCTGCCCTCGTGCCGGCGCGCAAAGGCTACGAGGTGATCGCGCTTGGGGCCCTCCGCTTCGAGCGGGATGTAGTCACCATCCTGGAATAGCGCGGGATGGTCACGCCGAAAGCGAAGTGTTGCGGCGGTGGTCCAGAGCTTGAGGCGGCCGTCGGCAAAATTGGACAGCAGATCGGAAGCAGTATCGGACCGGCTGAGGGCAGCCGGTCCCACACTCAAGAGCGATTCCAATAGCTTCCGCCGAAGCTCAAAATCCACCGGACGGCGGTTGTCCGGATCGACCAGCGAGAAATCCCACAACTCCTGCCCCTGGTAGATGTCGGGGACGCCGGGCGCGGTGAGCTTTAGCAGGAGCTGGGCCACCGAATTGATACAGCCGAAATATTGCACGGCCGGCAGGAACTCCTCGATCGAACGCAGAAACAAATTCGGGCGCGAGGCGGTTCCGGGCGTCAGAATGCGTTCGATGAAATTTTCCAGCGCCGAGGTGTAGTCCGGGTTCTGGTTCGTCCAGCTCAGGTTGACCTTCGCCTCGTGGACGGCCTTGCTCATGTACTGCTGCATGCGCGCGATGAACTGCTTGCGCTCGTCCGAATTCATTTTGACGTTCAGCGGCCATGCGCCGACCAGCGTCTGGTAGAGCAGGTATTCCTCGTTGCGATCGGGCACGAGGCGGCCGTCGGCAATGGCGCGCTTCTTCGGATTGTTCAACCGGCGCCAGCGCATCGACGCCGAGCCCCACTGCCGCGGAATTTCGGTCAGCACATTCAGGCGCGCGCGCACGTCTTCGCTGCGCTTGCTGTCGTGCGTGGACGTGCCCAGCATCGAATCGGGCCAACGCTCCCTGCGTTCGCGATTCCCTGCATGAAATTCGCCGACAGAAAACCCGAACTCCTCGGGCGAGCTGCCCACTTCGTTCTCGGAGAGCAGGCGGTTGTACACGTAGCAGGCTGTATCTTCCAGACCCTTGGCCATCACCGGCCCGGTGAGCTGCTGAAACTTCAGCGTGAAGCGCAGGCGCTTGCGGTCCTCAATGGCGGACAAGGGCCGATCGGGACGGCGGAGCAGCAGGATGTCGCGCAGGAAGTCGAACACTTTCGTGGACATGCCCTCGTTGCGGCGCTTGGCGCGGGCAATCGCCATTTCGATGTACCGGCGGTCGGTGTCGGTGATATTCCCGCGCGCGTCGATGTAGGTGCGGTACACGGGAAAGCACGCAATGGTCTCGCGGATCGCCAGCAGTAGCGCGGCGCGGGTGAAATCGCGCGCATGGCGGTCGGCGGACGCGATCTGATCCAGCAGGTGCATCAGCACGATCGCTTCGCTGGCCAGCGATTCCTTGAGAATCAGCTTCTTCGCTGCGTAGATCACGCTGGCGACGTCGATGGGCGCGCCGATGAACCGGTTGTAAATCGTGGTGAACGGGCGCGCATTGCGCGTCTCAATGAAGATGCCGTTCACCAGGTTTCCAAACTCGTATCCGACTGTCCCCGCGACCGGCCAGTGGCGTGGCAGCTCTTCGCCATGTTCGAGGATCTTCTCGACGATGGTGTACAGCGGCGGCGCTTCCCACGGATGCGCTTCGAATTGCGAGACGATTTCCTCCTCGATCCCGTTCTCGGCGGCTGCGCCCGCCGGTTCCGCGCCGCAACAGTGCGCGGCCGCGTAGAGCATCTGCAACCGGGTGAAGTACTGGACCGGATTGTAGAGACCGTCGGGATGGTCGAGACGCACGCCGTCCACCAGGCGCTCGGCGAGAAGCCGGCGGACAAGGCGGTGCGTGGCCGCGAAGACCTCCGGGTCTTCCATGCGCAAACCGACCAGGTCGTTGATATCGAAGAAGCGCCGGTAATTAATCTCTTCGCTGGAAACACGCCAGTGCGCCAGCCGGAACGCCTGCGCTTCCAGGATGCGATGGAGCAGATCGAAACTGCGATGGTCGCCAGGCGCACCGTTGACGCCGCGCACGGCCCGTTCAATCGAATCCTTGACCGCGGGATAGTCGCGCGCCAAGTTCGCCAACCGGACTTTCAACTCCGGAATCGCGCGGCGGCGCCGCTCCAGATCGTCACCTTCGCAAACGCTGTGGTGCGGCAGAACGCGAAACTCGTCGAGTAGTTTCTCGAGCGCCGCCATTCCGGAGCTCTTCCATTCCGCGTCGGAGGCGCCGCCGCGCAGGTCTTCAATAGACTCGAAGATCAGCGGGTACGTCTGCGGATCGAGCACAACCTGCTTGTCGTAGTACTTGCAGACGAACTGCCCCTCGGCGGGATCGAAATCGAGGGTGATGTTGCCATGGTCGAGTTCGTCGCCGTACTGCCCGCCGAGAATCGGGATGAGCACCTTGCCGTCGAGCGCGCCCTTGAGCGGCGTCCAGTCAATGTCGAAATAGTGCGCGAATTCGGAGGACTCGCCGTTCTGCAGGACGTCCTGCCACCACGGGTTCGTGCCGTGTCCGACTCCCATGTGATTGGGGACCAGGTCGAGGATGAGCCCGAGGCCGGCGCTCCGCAGTTCGCCGACGAAGTTACGGAATTCTTCTTCTCCAC
>JBOGLI010000248.1:0-2802 GCA_050746165.1 Terriglobales bacterium
GCTCTGGGCATCATCATAAAACAGATTGCCCGGAACCAAACGCCCAAAGCCCAGAGCCCAACGCCGAAAGTCTGTTTACGCCTGCCGATCCGCTTCCTTCAGACGCGCAGCCTTGCCGCGCAGATTGCGCAGGAAGTACAGCTTGGCGCGGCGTACCTTGGCGGAGCGGACGACTTCCACCTTGTCGATGACGCGGGAATTGGTCGGGAAGATGCGCTCGACGCCCTGGCCGAAGCTGATCTTGCGGACGGTGAAGCTGGCCTGCGGGCCGTTGTTCTTGGAGATCACGACGCCTTCGAAGGCCTGCAGGCGCTCTTTGTCGCCTTCCTTGATCTTTACGTGGACGCGCACGGTGTCGCCCGGCACGAACTGCGGCAGGTCGGTGCGCTGCGCCTTCTGCAGCAGTTTCTGAATAATCGGTGAGGTTGACATGACACTTTTCCTTCAGGAGTTCAAACGAATAATATACCGGAAATTGTGCGCCCTGTCAGCAGGAAGCGCCTGATAACACAGTGTTTCAGTAGGTCAGTATTTCAGTAGCTCAGTAGGTCCAGAAGATCCAGAAGATAAGCACCTCGGACTTCCGCGATATACCAATGCAAACCGAATACTGAGAAACTGACGTACTGAGATACCGCTTTACTCCCGTTCAATCTCGTCCAACAACTCCCGATCCTCCGCCGACAGTTCAACCGCATCCAGCAGGTCCGGCCGGTTCCGCAGCGTCTTCTCCAGCGCCTTCCGCCGACGCCACCTCCGGATCGCCTCGTGATCGCCATTCACCAGCGGCTCGGGAACCTTCATTCCCCGAAACTCCGCGGGACGCGTGTAGTGCGGATAATCGAGCAGGCCGCCGGCCGAGATGGTCGAATCGGGCACGCGGTTTCCGGACGCATCAACCGGCAATTTGTGCTGGGCTGCCGCCGAAGCGAATGACTCGGTCTTCGCCGACGCCTCGTTACCCAGCGCGCCGGGAATCAGCCGTGTGACGGCATCGACAATGATCGCCGCCGGTAGCTCTCCCCCGCTCAGGATGTAGTCGCCGACGGATATCTCTCGGTCAGCGAGATACTCGGCCACGCGCTCATCCACCCCCTCATACCGTCCGCAGATGAGGGTCACACGCTCGAGCTTCGATAGCTCCGCCGCCATTCTCTGATGAAATACCTCTCCCTGCGCCGACAGAAGCACGACGGACTGCCGTCTGCGGTCGCGCTTGTCTTTCGCGCTTATCCCCGCGCCCTCCAGGCAGTCGAAGATCGGCTCCGGCTTCAGCACCATGCCCTCGCCACCGCCAAACGGGCGATCGTCCACGGTGCGGTGCTTGTCTTTGGTAAATGCGCGCAGGTCGTGGACATTGATCTCGACCAGTCCCGACTCGCGCGCCCGCCGCACGATCCCGTAATCGAGCGGCCCGCGAAAGAAGTCGGGAAAAATGGTGATGAGATCGAAAATCATAGTAATCAGTGGTCAGTGGTCGGTGATCAGGGTTTTGATCCTCAAGATTCTACGCTGCATTCCATCCGGACCTGCTGATCGCTGATCACTGACCACTGATCACTCGCCTTCGTTGTGCTGAATCTTCTTTTCGTCCGCAGACAGCGGCGCATCCAGCTCCAACATTCCCTCCGGAAGCCGCAGCTCGATCCGCTTTTCGCCGACATCGACCCGGCGGATGTACTCCTGCGCGAACGGGATCAGGTACTCTTTCTTGCCTTCGCGCACTTCCAGCAGCGGCGCCTCGCCCGTGCCGGAAAGCACATCGGTGACGCTGCCAATCTCGCCGGCGCCTTCCACGAACACGCGACAGCCCACCAGGTCTGAAACATACGTCGCGCCCTCTTCCAGCGGCGCGCGCTCTTCCAGTGGAATTTGAATTTCGCATCCGACGAGAGGTTCGGCATCGTTGATGGACTCGATGCCGCTGAACTTAAGGATCAGCCATCCCTTGTGGGACCAGAAATTTTCGAGCTGGAGTTCGCGGCGGGTGCCGCTCTGCTCGAGAAAAAGACGGCGGCGGTCGGCGAAGCGGTCGGGAAAGTCAGTCAAAATTTCGGCCGCCACTTCGCCGACGCGGCCCTGCACCTTGACGATGCGCGCGATCGTGATGTACTCGCTTATTCCAAAATCTCCAGCGAGAAGTGCTGATGCAGCTTCATACCCGCCGCGCCCAGGATCGTCCGCAGGGCTCGTGCCGTGCGGCCCTGTTTGCCGATCACCTTCCCCACGTCGTCGGGGGCGACGCGAAGCTCGAGGACGGTCGTATCGTCCTCCTGCACTTCTTCGATGGTCACCTGGTCAGGGGCGTCCACCAGGGCCTTGGCGATGTACTCGATCAACAGGCGCAATTCAGGGCCGTTGGCCGGCGAGGTTGGTCCAGGCGTAGCCATTCGGGTCCTCCTGTTCTACACAGCCATTGCGGGGAACGACCACTATTATGCCGCAGATTCCGAGCTGGTTGGGGTGTGACGCTGCACGAGGCGGGCTACCGTGGGCGACATCTGCGCGCCCTTGCCGACCCAGTGGTCGATGCGGTCCCGCTTCAGGTTCACGCTGGCCGGGTTGGTGCGGGGGTTGTAGGTGCCCACAATCTCCACCGAGCGGCCGTCGCGGGCACGGTCCTTCTCGATCACCACGACACGATAGTACGGCTGCTTGCGCGCTCCCACGCGCGAAAGTCGGATCATCAACACAGAGCTGAACTTCCTTTCCTACTGATTCCCAGAGGGTTAAGACAAACTGTAATTATGCCAGACAGAGGCACAAGGCACAAGGCACAAGGCACAAGGCACAAGGCACAAG
>JBOGLI010000249.1:0-2613 GCA_050746165.1 Terriglobales bacterium
CGCTATGGCAGTTCGGACACTGATCTACTGCGCCCGCCGGATAGGAGTTCGGCAGCAGCGCCTGTACCGCATGCGTCCCCTTAGTGCCCAGGTAACCCGCCGTAAGCTGAAGCGATGCGGGAAGATCGCGCTGCACGCTCAGATTCCACGTCTGCGCATAACCGACACGGAAATTCGGGTCTACCGCAAACGTGTTCGTCGGCTCCGAACCGGAGGCATAAAACCCGTTGGCGAGAGTCAGGGGATTCGCGGCGCTGTTCTGCACGTTGAGCGTCTTGGAAAGCGGCGGTTGCTGTGCCATCTGTGTGGCCAGCGACTGGTACACGGATGTGTCGTAGTAGATGCCATAGCCGGCGCGTACCAGCAGCGATGAACCGGCGACCGGTTTCCATGCAATTCCCACGCGAGGTGCGAACCCGTTTTTGTCTGGCTGGATCAGCGAATCGGGGTAACGGCGGCCGCTGAGAGCTCCGGTTGCTGCGTTGGCAAGCACCGGCGAGACCGCCGCAAATCCCGGCGCGATGTCCAAGTTCACCAGGCGGTCATGCAGTTCGGTCATGGGCGAGCCATATTCCCAGCGCATGCCCAGATTCAGTGTGAGCGCGTGGTTGAAGTGCCAGTCATCCACGAAAAATGCGTCGTACAACGATTGGCGAAAATATTTATCGGGGTTGCCGAAGGCGATGGAACTGGTGTCGGGAATGCCCAGCAGGAAGTCGCCGAGCGCGGACCCGGTTACTCCGCCGGTGAAGGTGAAGGAGCCGCGCGGGTCCTGTTGCGAAAGTACATTGAACTCCCGCCGCTTGTAGTCTGTTCCAAAGGTAATGTTGTGCGCGAAGTGGCTCCACGACATCGAGTAGGAGAAGCCGCTGGTCTGGTTCCGATCGAACGAACTCTGGGCATCCGAGAGTCCGGCGATGCCATTGGCGAAGGACAGTGCTGGCGGGCCCCAGTTCATCGGGTCCTGGTTGTTGCCCTGGATTCCGGCATCGCCCGACACATTCTCCCGGTTCGCGAAGTACGGATGGACATGGGTGGCAAGCCGGCTGAATTGGAATCCGGCAGTAAGAAACCAGTCCGTCGATAATCGGTGGTTCCAGTTGATGCCCGTGTTCAATCCCAGCGCGCTGCTCCGATCGACAAAGCCGAAAATATTCGGGCTGCTGCTGCGAATGCTCTGCAGTGCGAAGTTTCCAAAAAGCTGGTCTTTACGTCCAAACATTTTCATGACGCGGGTCTGCAACGCGTCCTGATGCGTGGGACTCAAGAGCGGCGCCTGGAAGTTGTAGCGTGAGTTGCCGGTCACGTTGGACGGAGGATAAAGATTCAGCAGCGCCTGTGCCTGCGGGCTGATGCGCTGTTGCGGAATCGTATTCCCTGCGAACGGCGCTCCCGTCGTGGGATCGATGACGGGCCTGGTCAGGATTCCATTGCGTTCGTCCACCGTTGGCACCAGCGCCGACTGCGTCGTAGCGCTGTTGTTGCGCGTCCACTGGTACGCGACAAAAACAAACGGGCCATTCTTCAGCACGTGCGGGATCTGCAGCGGACCGCCGAAGGTGACCACGCCGGTCGTGCGGTTATAAGCCGGCTTGGGCGCCTGCTGCCCGGCGAGCGCGTAAGGACTCGCATCGAGCGCGGAGTTGTCGAGTATCAATCCGATGCCGCCGTTATAAAGCTTCCTGCCTCCAAAGCGGTTGTTGCCGAAGGCACCCGGTAATCCGAACCGCCCGGTCTCTGCGTTATTGGCGCTGCCGTTGATGAGCAATCCGTCCGCAGAACGCTGGTTGAGTTCGCCGACCTCCGGGTTCTCCGGCGCAGCGCCCGCGTCCAGCTGCGCAACCTTCGCGGACTTTTTCGGCTGCTCGGTGGTTGTGGGCGGCGTCGCTAACGCAACTTCGGTGTGGACCGTCTCCGGGTGCGTCTGCGCCCGGATTTCCTCGAGCGAAAGCAGCTTCAACTCCCACGTCGCAACGGGAGCACCCGGAGCAACCATGATTTGCTCGTGGACCGTAGCAAAACCAAGCATCTCGACCGAAGCCAACCAACTCCCATCGGCAACGTCGGCAAAGGAGTACAGCCCTTGCGCGTCGGTAATCGCGATGATCTTCTTCCCGCCCTGTTCCAAGGTCACGGTAGCGCCCGGCACCGGCACGCCATGGAACAGCACGCGCCCGCGGTATTCCGACGCGAGAGCGGACGCCGTGAGGACACCAATCGCTACCAGCACCTTGATTCGCCGCAGCCAGCCCATCAGTTCTCCGTCGGAGTCTTTTCGATATGGTCGATGGTAAGCATCTCCAGCGGCGCCTTGCGCGGCTCCAGCTTCAAACCGTAGGCCTGTACCGCGTCGAAGATGGACGCGCCCTGCTCCGGCGCAGCGTCCGCTCCGGCTGGGTGGTCGCCACCGGGGGGCGGCTTTGAACCGCCGGCAAGCTGCATTCCGCGCATGGTCTCCGGCGAGAAGGCTAGATCGAAGTCGTACTGACCCTGGATCCCGGTCATATCGACGATGGGACGTTCCGTGAAACGTGAGAGCGCGTCGCCGAGACCTGCCAGCGTGATGGACGATGCTTTCAGGTGCATGCCCGAGGGGTCCATCGACATCATCAT
>JBOGLI010000250.1:0-2353 GCA_050746165.1 Terriglobales bacterium
GGTCGGGACCCTCGAATCTCACGTCCGCCCTTCCGGTGAACGTGCCGCCGAGCGCGCGCGCGAAGAAATGGGGGGCCGAGAACCGGCTCGCGTCGGCGTTGAAATCGGTGCCGCCATCGATGCCGGGCACGGCAATGGAAGCATCGCGATACTCAACATTGTTGAAGGTCGCCTTCCCATTCGCGGCGATCTTCTCGTCCTGGTAAGTGGTGGTGCCCTTCAACGTCATCGAGCCGCGGCGCAACTGCGGCACGTGCATAACGGCGGCGATAGCTGGAATATCCACCTCGGCCGTATAGGTGAAATCGGCTTTCGGATGGGCGAAATTCATGACCGCGCCCTCCGCTTCGACCTTCGATTTCCCCGATGATGCTTTCAACTCGGTTATGTTCAGCCGATTCTCGGCAAGCGTGAAATGTGCCGAGCCGGAACCTTCCACCGGCGCAAACTTTCCGTAGACGAGGCGCAGGTTTTCCGCTAACGCAGCCCCTTCATATGCGCCGGGTGCGGCTTTGTTCTTCGCAACATAATCGGCCTTTGCCTGCAGCCCATCGGCCGAGAAGTCGAACGGGATCGGCCTGTCGTTGAGGAGCAGCGTGCCGTTCCGCACTTCGGCGTGGTCGAGTCGCAGGTCGAATACGGGTTGGCTCGCCGAAGTGCTACCAGATGTTGCGGGGTGCGGTGCGGGCACATTGGTGCGGCCGTCGGGATAAACAATAAGGTGAATGCGCGGGTTGTCGATGAGCACCGACCGCACTGCCACTTGCCGGCCGAACCACGATAAGACTTTCGCATTGACGACGACTTGATCTACCTGCACGTACGGCTGCTCGTTCTCCGCCTCATTTCCATGAATGACCAATCCACCCGCCTGAAAGCGGAGCCCGCGCAAGCTGAAGGTCAATTGCTTGAGCTCGACCTTTCCTCCGGTCGCGTCCTGTAACGCCGCCACGATTTTGCGCTGGGTCCAGGCGCGGAAACTCTCGGTCTGCGTGTACCAGGCAAGCAGCGCGATCGCGATCACTACAAGTCCCGCGACCGTGCCGAGCACCCACGGCCAGCGCCGCCTCGACCGGCGTCTCACCTGGGGAACGGGTTGTTCTTCCAGGATCATCGCCCTCCCGTTTCCGGCGGTTTGGTGGGCATCTCGACTGATTCGTCGATGTGAATGTTGCTCTGCTGGCGCAGGTCTTTCAGCCAGTTGGTGGTGAGCACGTTCACGCGCTCCTGCGACAGTAGTTCTTCGATCTGCGGCGACACCTCGGCGAGCGACGCCGCCTTCTGTCCTTTGCTCTTCAACTCGGGCACCAGCGTTTCGTAGTAATAGGTTTCAATGCTGCGCCGGTCCACGTGCACCGACGGCCGCAGCCGGAGGTCAATGAATCGCAGCATCGCCGCCTGGTTCGCCACGCGCTCGCGGAATTCGTTCTTATTCAACCCATACTTCGTTAGCAGCGATTGAAACGCCGCGTCGTCGGACGCGCCTATTTGTTTGCGCAGGTCTGCCGCGCGCTGGTCCACTTCATCAGCCGAGGGCTCGGAGAGGCGATAGGTCTTGAACTGCTCACGCAAGAGCTCATGATCGATCAGGCGGTCGAGAGCGGCGCGCGCATCATCACCGCTCACGGGCAGCGACTTGTTGTCGAGCAGCGCCTCGAACCGGATCTCCACCTCCCAATCGCTGAGGAGAATGGGCTGGCCATTGACGGTAGCGACGATCCGATCCACCACCTGCTGCCCGGCAGACGTAATGACGAGCGCGAGCATGACGACGGCGAGGCATAAGGCGTGAGCCATGAGGCACAAGGGCCATCGGATGTGCCGAATGCCTCGTGCCTCACGCCTCATGCCTCGTTCTGCCTCGTGCCTCATCAAAACGTCTGTCCTATGCTGAAGAACACATTGAAGTGTTTCAGCGTTTGCGCCCCTTGGAAGGTAGCGACACTCGTCTTCGAATCGACATTGAACACCGGGTACGTCGGCGGGTTCAGGTTGTAACCGAAGTCGAGCCGCACCGGGCCCACCGGCGTGCGGTACCGCACACCGACGCCCACCGCGTTCGATAGGTAATCGAACCGGCATTTCGACGACGTCGTTTCTTTCGTGCAAAGATCGCGGTCCGGCTGGTCGAAGCGCACCAGGCTGTGCAGCATCGTCGGCACGCTCTTGAACACGTTGCCCATGTCGTGAAACAGGACCAGGCTCATGTTATCGCCGATGAACGGCAGCACCAGCGGCGGCATGCGCAATTCTTCGCTGTTCACCAGCACCGCGTTTCCGCCCAGCGGTTCGCCGGTGATCACGTCGCGCGGACCGGCCTGATTAATGCCGAAGCCGCGGTGCGACGTCGCGC
>JBOGLI010000251.1:0-1920 GCA_050746165.1 Terriglobales bacterium
CAAAAGCGTCGGACAAGAGTGTCCGACCCACACATTCCGAGACCCACACACTCTACGCTCAGATGTCGTAGTACAGGGCAAACTCGTAGGGGTGCGGGCGCAGCTTGATCGCCTGCACTTCCTTCGAGCGCTTGTAGTCGATGTAGGTGTCGAGCAACTGCTCCGTGAAGACGTCGCCCTTGAGCAGGAAGTCGTGATCGGCTTCCAGCGCATCGAGCGCGTCCTCGAGCGAGCCCGGCATCGAAGGAACCTTTTTCAGTTCCTCGGGCGCCAGATCGTAAATGTCCTTGTCGAGCGGCTGTCCGGGATCGATTTTGTTAGTGATGCCGTCCAACCCGGCCATCATCATCGCCGCAAACGCCATGTACGGATTACAGCTCGGGTCCGGCGGCCGGAATTCCACCCGCTTGGCCTTGGGCGACGCAGAATACATCGGGATACGACATGCAGCCGAACGGTTGCGACGCGAGTACGCCAGGTTCACCGGGGCTTCGAACCCCGGCACCAGGCGCTTATAGGAGTTGGTGGTCGGAGCGATCAGCGCCGACAACGCCGGCCCGTGCTTGATCAGCCCGCCGATATAGTTCAGCGCCATCTGCGACAGTCCCGCGTACCCGTCGCCGGCGAACAGCGGTTTGCCGCCCTTCCACAGCGACTGGTGCGTATGCATGCCGCTGCCGTTGTCCTGGAACAGCGGCTTGGGCATGAACGTCACCGTCTTGCCGTACTGGTTGGCGACGTTCCGCACGATGTACTTGTAGAGCATCATGTGGTCGGCGGAGGCGAGGAGCGAATCGAAGCGAAGGTCGATTTCCGTCTGTCCGCCGGTCGCGACCTCATGATGGTGGCACTCGACCGTCAGCCCGCACTGCTGCATCATCACCGTCATTTCGCTGCGCAGGTCCTGGTAATGGTCGGTGGGCGGAACGGGAAAGTAGCCTTCCTTGAACCGTGGCCGGTAGCCCAGATTGTTTTCCTTGCGGCCGGAATTCCCGCGGCCCTCTGCGGCGTCGATGAAGTAAAACCCGTGCTGCTCGCGCTGATCGAAGCGGACGTTATCGAAGATGAAGAATTCGGCTTCGGCGCCAAAAAATGCAGTATCGGCCAGGCCCGTCGATCCGAGGTACATCTCCGCTTTTTTCGCGATGTAGCGGGGGTCTTTATCGTAGCGCTGTTTGGTGACTGGATCGATGACGTCGGCAATCATCACAAGCGTCGGGATTTCGGTGAATGGGTCCATCATGGACCACGTTGCATCCGGGACGAGCAGCATGTCGGACTCGTGGATGGCCGCCCAGCCGCGGATCGAGGAACCGTCCATGCCGAAGCCCTCCTCGAAGGAGTCTTCGCTCACCATGTCCATCGGATACGAGACATGGTGCCAGAGCCCGGGCAGGTCGGTGAAGCGCAGGTCCAGTAGTTTCGCGTTATTCTTCTTCGCGTACTCCAGGACCGGTTTTCCATCAGCCATAAAAAAACCTCCTTGCGCCGCGCCGGGCGCACTGCAGCCCCGATTTGCACAGGGCCCGATGAATTATGAACAGGGAAAAGGCAAGCCGAACGGCAAGCACTCGGCAGTTCAGGATATGGAATGACGCGGGCCCGGGGAAATCGAATGTTTTTATCGGGGGTATAAGGAAAAGCTATCGCCCGTCAACTCTGGCGCGATCACGCCGCGCGTTCCGGTCGTGCGTCACTTTCTTCTTCCGCGCGGCCCGGCGGGATTTCGCCGGTGCCGTTGCAGGCTTTGCAGGGAACTCCGTTACCATCCGTTCCACTTCCACGACAGATAGGGCAGATGCGGGAACTGTTTGAGGCCACCATGCTGGAGATTCATGCACGAATGGTGCCACGGCTGCCGATGAGAACACGGAGGTTAGCAGAGTAGAACGAGCGCGGTACTCGTAATTTCTTCCCAAG
>JBOGLI010000252.1:0-4349 GCA_050746165.1 Terriglobales bacterium
CGCCTACCGAATATCGGCGGAGTAACGATGGGCGCAGTTTCAATAAGCGGTCCCAAACAGCGGCTTGGGCATCGGCGCTGCCGCCCGCGGTCAACCGCACAGTTGCGAAAACCCCTGTCAGATCAAGCACCGCCGCGCCGAGAGCTGCGGAAACCAGTCCGAATGCGATTTGCATCAGGAGCGAGCGGTCGGCGTTTGGAATTGCCGAATCGATCAGCGCCGCGGTGGCAATTGGAGTGAACATCGCCAGCGCGATCGTCGCCAAGGCAGTGGCGGCTAGCACGATGAGATCGCGTCCTCGTCCTCCAACACTGAACCGAAGCAGGTCGAACGGCCGTTCGATCCGCGCCGGCAGAGGGCGATAAATGGAATATGCAAACATCTGAAGCGAGGTGGAGGTGCTCGCGTCGACTGGCGAAACGTTTCCGGTTACGGGATCGACAGCCTCGTACATGCGACGACAGCGAATTAGGGCAACGGGTTGCGCATCCGATGATCGAAAAGCGACCAAAGAGCCGCAGTCTTTCCGCCACCATTGGCCTGATAGAACAATTTTTCGCGTTCGGAATCCTGACGCGCGTTCAATCTCGCGCAGGCCTTGCGCGGTAGGAAGGCTCTCAATGCCGCGGGGCACGACGACGGATATTCCCATCGATGCCGCGACGTCACCAATCGCCACCGCGATCGGTGCACCACCGTGCCTGGTGGGGGTGACGTGCCCGTCAACAGCTACGCCCGCGAGCGTCTGCAAAGCCTCTTGCGCGGCCTGTGCGAGCTCGTGCTGGCGCGCGTGCATGGCATCGAGCTGGGGGCGTGCTGCGCCAGGGGTACTCACGCGCCTGCCCCTTCCACCAGCGCTTCGCCCTCGAGCGCGATCAATTCGGAATAGGGGCCGCGGCCACCCATGAGCTGGTAATGGGTGCCGCGCTCCGCGATTCCCTTGCGGCCGAGAACGACGATCTCATCGCAATCGCGGATGGTGCTGAGCCGGTGCGCGACGATGATGCAAGTGCAACCGCGACGGCGAAGGTTCTGATCGATGCGACGCTCAGTTTCCGCATCCAGAGCACTGGTGGCTTCGTCGAGTACCAGGATGCGGGGGTTCTGAACCAACGCCCGGGCAATCTCCAGCCGCTGCCGTTGTCCGCCACTTAAGTTCCGTCCGCCCTCTTCCAGGTGTGCGTCAAGACCGCCGGGGAGCGACAACACCGTATCTTCTATACATGCATCACGGCATGCTTGCAGCAGATCGTCGTCGGAAATGATCGACGACCAGAGAGTCAGATTCTCTCGTACCGTTCCTTCGAAGAGAAATATGTCCTGCTCAACCATTGCGGCCGCCTGGCAGATCAGCGGGCGCGGAACTTGCGTGCGCGGCTGCCCGTCGAACAACACCTCTCCGGTCCACGGTTGATAAAGTCCGCACACCAGTTTCGCGATTGTCGATTTACCCGACCCACTCGGGCCCACGAACGCAACGCGTTGGCCCGGCCGCAATCGCACGGTGAGGTTCTGAATCACGGGCGCGGAAAACCGGTTGTAGCCAAAGGTGACGTTCCGCAGCTCGACATGGCCCTCCAGCGGCACGACTGCCGGGGTCGCGCCTTGGCGGACGTCCCGCGCAAGTTCGTCTTCCTTCTCCTGCTCGACGTCATCCAGGCGGTTCAAGTCGCCCTGCAACTGTTGCAAGGTGCTGCCCAATCCAACGAGGCTCCGCAGTGGTTGCTGGAAGCTTTGCATCAGGCTCTGGAAGGCGACCAGCATCCCGATCGTGAAATGGCCTTCCATTACCAGCAAACCTCCGATCACCAGCACGAGCGCAGACGTGAGCGCGCCCACCAGCGACGGAATTAAACCAAGGAGTTGACTGGATACCGACAGGTCCTGCTGCGCATTGACAGCTTTGGCGTACATGCCGGACCAACGAGTAAAGAAGTCGTTTTCCAGCCCGGACGCTTTCAGGGTCTCGATACTCTGCAATCCAGCAATGGAAAACCCATCGACCTTGCCTTGTTCACGCAGGAGGCGGTGATTGGCATCGGTTTGGCGACGGGAGATCCAGTGCAGCGCCCAGAGGTTCGCGGCAGCGGCAGCGATGCCGATCAGCGCCAGCGGCGGCGCGTACAGGAACATCGCCACGCCATAAAAAACGATCATCACCAGATCGATCGCGCTTGTAGCCAGGTGCCCGGACAGGACCTCGGACACATCATTGTTGAGCCGGACCCGAGAGCTGATCTCACCCGCGAATCGTTGCGAATAGAAACTGACCGGAAGCCGCAGCACCAGCCACATAAACCGGCTCGACAACACAACGGAAAGCTTGATGCGCAACGCGCGCAAGAACTTCAATTGCCACAGGGTACAGATGCCGCGCAGCAGGGCGGTTGCTATCAGCCCGATCACCAGCGGTTCGACCCAGCTGCGTGCCCTCTGCAAGAGGACGTGGTCGATGAAGACCTGCGACAGCACCGGAATGGCAAGCCCCGGCAGCACCAGGAGCAGCCCCAGGATCGCGCAATAAGCGAGCGCGCCGCGCGACCCTTGCAGGCGCGATCGCAATCCATGCCAGGCCCGCCGGCGCGGTCCGCCCTTTTGAAAACTTTCATTCGGTTCAAACTGCAGCAGGACACCGGTGTAGGACTCGCTGAACTCCGTCCGCGAGACCACTCGTGGACCGGTGCCTGGATCGTTCAAGAATGCCCGGTCGCCGTCCCAGCCCTCGACGACGAGGTAATGGTTGAAATTCCAGAAGACGACGAACGGACACGGAATCTCCGCCAGGTTTTCCAGTTCCGTGGCATACGCATTCGCGGTCAAACCATATGACCGGGCTGCTTCCAAAATATGGGTGGCCTGGCTGCCGTCGCGAGACACTCCGCACGCGCGGCGCAACTCGGAAAGCGGCACCCACCGCCCGAAGTACGCCAGGATGATGGCGAGCGACGCGGCCCCGCATTCCACGGCTTCCATCTGCAGGATGGTCGGCGTGCTGACGCGCCGGCCCGGCCGCTTAGAGTGCATGGAGAGCTTCTCAATCCATCCCACTGGAACGCCTCAGGAATGGAAGAACGTAGGTGATGGGCGCGCGCTTCTCCACCATTACGGAACCGTTGCCCGTCGTGCCGGCGGTGATGGCCAGTTCCGGCCCACGCGAGGAAGACCACCGGAATCCGCTGCGCGTGTTCGGATCAGGTTTCAGAGTGGAGACCACCTCGATGGCAGGTCCGTCGTGCAGGAGGCGCTCTGCCAACTCTGGATTGCCGAGCTGAACCGACGCCCCTTCCTTGGTGACCGCAAACGGCGAAACCGAAACTACCTGACCCAAGATCCCCCCAAACTCCTCGCGGGTCACTGTATCGGGTGTCACTTCGATGGGCATTCCGGGCCGGATGCGCTTTCCGTAGCCAATAGGGAAATAACTGACATACACCAGGTCGGCCGGCGAGTTTTGCAGTTCGACGGACGCGACGCGCATCCCGGGACTGACCACTTGTCCCGGGTTGGCGGCGACCTCTAAGATCCGCCCGGATCCGCCGGCGACCACTTCTGCGTTACCGCGCAATCTCACTTCCGCGACAGCGATCATGTTCCTCAGTTGCAGGATCTCGTTTCTACGCGCGGTGGAGGCTTCGGTGACAGTCCTCTTCAGGTCGTCCAGCTTGCTTTGCAGGCTCTGGCGCTGACTATCGATCCCGTTCAGCTCCGCCTGCAGTCGCAGCGGTGCGTTCTGGTTGTCGAGATACTCCTTCTGCAATCCCACGACTTCAGAGGAAATCGGAGCCTCAATGCCGGCGCGGACGGCTTCGTTGACGGCGTCCAGGCGCCTCTTCAGAACGGGAGCGATGATCTCGGCATTCTTGCGTGCCTGCACGATGCTGGCAGTCTGCATCGCAAGAGCTTTGATCTGCTCGCTGGCCGCCTCAGATTCCGATTGCATCTCGCGGGTCTCGATCGCGGTTTTTTCGCGGTCCTGTTTTTCCAGGAGCGCGACGCGGGCGCGGTTGTCTTCCAGTTCCTTGCGGAGTTCCGACTGATCAAGGGTAGCGATTACGTCGCCGGCATGGACCTCTTGTCCGACGTGCAGATTCAGGCCGGTGATCTTTCCTGCAGCCTGGGATTGAATGTCGACGACTTTGCGCGGGCGGATGATGATCCCCTGCGCTGTCAGCGTAGTCGGTACCTGCCCCCAGATGGACCAGACAATTACGAGAGTGGCGACCACGGCTGCGGCAAAAAGAAGGAGCCAATCCTTTGGGCTAACGATCTCGATGGCTTCATCGAGGCGGTCCGGAGACGCCATCCGATCCAGCGCCTGCTTGCGGAAGATCCCTTGTCGTTCCTCGGCC
>JBOGLI010000253.1:0-7093 GCA_050746165.1 Terriglobales bacterium
GTTCTGGTCCACGAATTGGTTCACCTGCGGCGAGTTGCGGTTGAACCGGCTGATGACGCTGGCCGGGGCGGCATCGTAGAAAATGCCGAATCCGCCACTAAGCACCGTATCGGTCCAGGGGTTGAAGGTAAACCCGAGGCGCGGCGCCCACAGGACGGTCGGAACGCTGGGGAAAGCGTTGGTTAGCGAGGATTGGATGACCGAGTTGTACGCAACGTCCGCTCCCTTCGGCACCGATGCAAACGGCCCGGTCAGGCGCGCGAAACAGTTGTTGAAGCAGACCGGGTTGCCGTTGTGTTCGGCGCGCAACGTTAGCGTCAGCTTCAGCTTGTTGGTGGCCTGGAAGTCGTCCTGAATGTACAGGCCCATGTTCCACAGGCGGAAGCGCTGCTCTGCCTTCGTGGGGAACCGTTGCTCAAGAACGTCCATGATGCCGGAAGAAAAATCGGTCAT
Organism: Terriglobales bacterium; assembly: GCA_050746165.1. Taxonomy (GTDB): domain Bacteria; phylum Acidobacteriota; class Terriglobia; order Terriglobales; family Acidobacteriaceae; genus DAISJI01. The sequence continues at coordinate 454 of JBOGLI010000253.1, forward strand.
GGACAGTGGTTCGGCAAGTGGTGTCGTCAAGACGCCAAAACCGGCGTCGGTGACGTAATTTCTGTTATACGTTCCGCCGAACTTGATGGTGTGGCGACCATGCGTCCAGGAGTAGTCGTCATTCAGGCCCATCTGAGTAATGTTGCGACCCTGCGGGAAGACGTAGTTCTCGCCACCGAGGTCGGTGAAGAGGCCGTCGCCGAAGGTCATGTAGGCCGGAAACGCCTTGGTCGCGGCCGCCTGGTTGACGCTTTCGAAAATCGCGCTATACCAGTTGACCGTAAGGATGGCCTGGTTGACGGCATTCGGACCGAGGACGTGAGTCTCGCTCAACTGGCATTCGTAATCAGGCTGTACGCTCTTCGCATTGAAAACCGGGTTGATCGGGTCAGTGAACGTCGGCTGAACACCGTGGTCAGTCCGGAAGTGAATGAACGCCGAGTCGTTGTTGCCGATGTGCTGGTCAACGCGAGCGGCAAGGTTCCACTCCGGCGTGAAGTTGCCGACCGTCGAAGTGAACTTACGGGCGCAGGGTGTACCGGCGGTAATTCCCGGAACATTTGAGGTCCCGTCCGGGTTGATGATGTCGCCGCAACCGAGCGCGGGATCTTCGGAGGCGGCCACGGGAGCTGCACGGCCCGCGCCGGGCGCTCCGTTATACAGGTTGAACATGTTCTGATACCACGGGACCGACGACGCCATCCCATTGGCGTTCAGGTTTGCAAGAACGGCGCTCTCGTAGCCGACTGTCGGAATGTACGTTTGGTTCGAAGTCGGCAGCACCACGCGATATCCTTCGTAGTCCACCGCGAAGAACGTTTTGTCCTTCACGATCGGGCCATTCAGACGCGCCGCCCACTGGTTCAGGTTCTCGCGCGGCTTGGTGCTCCCTGCTCCGCTGTTGAAATAGTCGCGCGCATTCAAGACCGAACCGCTCCACCAGTATTTCGCGTTGCCGTGGAACTGGTTCGTGCCGGAGATCGAGGTGGCATTGTACTGAGCGCCGGCCAGGTGACCGTACTGGCCGGAATAGCCGTTCGACACCAACGTTACTTCGGAAACGTCGTTCGTGCCCAGCAGCAGGTTGCTGGCGCCGGAGTTATTCAGGTTGAGGTACGGATCGTTTTCCGGACCGCCGTTCATGGTGAAGTTGTTCGATGTGCCGGGAAGTCCGTTCACCTCGAAGTTTCCATAGCCGCCCTGGGTGTTCATCTTCGCGCCGGGAGTGGTTTGCGCGATCGAGGTCAGGTCCTGGCCGCCGTTGGGGGCCTGTTCGACCTGGATGCGGTCAAACGTGGTGGTATCGCTGGGGCTGAGCGTGACCACCGGCGTTTCGGCCGTCACTTCGACGGTCGTCGCATTGCCGGAAAGTCCCATCTGCAGGTTCGCGCTGGTGGTGCCGCCAATGGCAACCACCACAGGCCGCGTAATATGCGAGAAGCCGCCTGCAGTGGCCGTAAGGTTATAGCGTCCTGGCGGGAGTGAGCTGATGCGGAACGTTCCCTGGCTGGTCGTCTTCGTGCTGACCGATGCGCCGGTTTCCTGATTCTTCGCCGTAATGGCCGCGTTCGGAACTACCGCGCCTTGCGGATCGGTAACCGTTCCAAGAATGTCGCCGGAGGTAACGGTCTGCGCGAACGCGCTCCCGGTGCTCAAAATCACGCTGCCGCACAATGCACACAGCAGTGCCGCTAGCAGCAGTTTACTGGCTGTTACTTTCATACTCCTCCTCGTTCCGTTCGTTATTTGAGAGCGATCGATGGCTGGGCTGGCACAACTCGATCGCGATTCGTTGCAAAACTTGCGCAGGGTGAGGCGGGCACTCACGCCATCTGCTCTTCCCACACACACAAGTGGGCAGTGCACGCGGGGTACCAGACATCCGCGTTAATGGATTTCACCTAAGTGCTTGTGTTTGCGGGCAGCCGCGTCGATCTCAGTGACTCACCCTATGAAGAGTTGGAGGTGAACGCCTTAGAGGCTACAAAAAAACGGAGCACACGATTCTGTCGTGTAACAAAATGTATCGCTGAGCGATATTATCGCTTGCCCGAGGATTAAGGTGTTCGGGTCACTGAGAAGCGCCAGAATGCGCCGACGTCAAGCAGCGGGCTTTCGCTGGCGCGCGGAGATCGCGCCGGGGGCGGGCCCTTTTGCAGCCGCCGGAAGCGTGATGATGAACGTTGTTCCCTTGCCGGTCTCGGTCCGAAAGCCGATGTTGCCGCCTTGCGCGCGCAAGGTGCGCTGCGCACCCGACAGGCCCAGCCCGGTTCCCGCCTTTTTCGTAGTGAAGTACGGGTAGAAAACCTTGCGGCGATTCTCGGGCGCGATGCCCGGCCCGGTATCGGCCACAGTGGCGATGATGCGATCATTCTCGTCATAGCAGGCGACAGACATTTCGCCGCCCTGCGGCATCGCTTCGATTCCGTTGATGATGACGTTGGTGAAAACGCGCCGCATATCCGCGGCGTTGGCGAGCGTTCGCGGAACTTCGTGCAACTCGGCCCGCACTCGGATTCTCGCGCGTTCGAACAGCGGCCGCGTCAGCTCCAGCGCCTCTTCCAGCAACAGCCGGACATCCACGGGCTCCCGCAGGCCCGAGCCCGTTCGCATGTATTCGCGCACGTTGGCGACGATCTCGGCCCCGCGGTGCACCGCGTTCTGGATAATGCCGATGTAGCTGCGCCGCTCCTTGTCCGACTGCTCCTTGGCACCGGAGCCGAGGATGTAGGCGGCCTGGCCGATCGAGGTGAGGATGTTGTTGAGATCGTGGGCGAGAGCGGCCGCCATCTGCCCGATGGCCAGGTGTCTTTCGACGTCGCCGATCCGGCGCTGTAACGAGGTCAACTCGGTGATATCGCGCGCGATCACGAGAGCGGCCACCACGCAGTCGTGCTCGTCGCGCATCGGCGTGGCGGAAACAAGGAGTTCTAACTCGCGGTTCTCGCTGTCATGCACCAGGCGCTTTTCCGCGCGGACGGCGGTTCCCTGCAACGCGCGGTCCAGCGCGCCTTGCGGATTGGCGTCATCGCTCGAGCTCAGCAGCCCCGCGAACTGACTCCAATCGGCGTCGAGAAGTTCTTCACGAGTGCGGCAGAGCAACTGCGCAGCCGCGGAGTTTGCGTCGATGACGCGCCGGTCGCAATCGATGATCAGTGCCGGTTCCGGAATGCTCTGCAGCACGGTAGTCAGGTCAACTTGTCGCTTCGGATTGACTGGCCGATTTGTCCCGCGCCTCTCCACGAGGGAGATCCCGCCGAACAGCAGGCCCCCCCATAGGTGATACGACGGGTTACGCAAACTGTCGGAGATAAACGAAAGTATCTGCGTATGCATTTCATGCGCCCCGCCCAAAGAGAAGCAGTACTAGCGGACCTTAGGGCCAAGGCCGCCATTGCGAGCGTGTTGTCGTGCTTTAACTCTTGGATGGGTAGATAAGAGCCGCGGATGCCGCGTATGCCAAGTTGCGCCAGAAAAATCGAGAGTAGCCGCGGAACGCGGATTCGGAGTCTCAGTGCGATGCGGCGCGATCGCTGGTTTTGAGCAGCTCGTTGACGATGGTGACCAGCTCTTCCGGATTCACCGGCTTCTCAAGATAGAGGTCCGCGAGCGGTTCGGCTGCCTGGAAGGCCTCGGCAACGTATCCGCTGACAACGACCACCGGGGTCGTCGAGTGGTTCTTGGCCGCCTGCACGACGGCACGACCGTTGGCGTCTCCTAGTCGCCAGTCGGTTACGACGGCGTCGTAGGCGTTGTTCTCCAGCTTCTCGATGGCGTCGTGGGCGGACGTCGAGGCGGTAACGACGTGCCCGGCAGCCTCCAGGATCGCGCACTTCAGGGTGACGACGTGGGGTTCGTCGTCTACACACAGGATTCGCGCCATAAGATTCCTTTGGCCCCGGTCCCGCTTACCCCCGGAGCAGGAACTACTAATTGCACCTATTGTTTAGCAGGCGTGCGGGCGCTGTCAATTCGCGCTCTGACCGCAGACACACTTGCATAGCGTGCGATGCCGCGGACGGCCACAATGTTGCCCAACAGCTCGGCGAATATGACCCAAGAACAACTTTGCGAGAAAGGCCCGAGGAAATCCTCGGGCCTCAAGCCTTGTGACTCGGAGCCTAACTCGTGATCTTCTCCCCGATCGACTTCGCCTGCGTGAACAGGAACAGGTAATCCGGTCCGCCAGCCTTGGAGTCAGTCCCCGACATATTGAAGCCGCCGAACGGATGCGCTCCCACGACCGCCCCCGTGCACTTGCGGTTGATGTACAGGTTGCCGACGTGGAATTCGCGCTTGCCCTTTTCGATCTTCTCCTTCGACGAGGTGTAGATCGCGCCGGTCAAGCCGAACTCGGTGTCGTTGGCGATTTCCAGTGCATGGTCGAAGTTGTTCGACTTCATGATCGCCAGCACCGGCCCAAAGATCTCCTCCTGCTCAAGCTTTGACTGCGGCGGGATGTCGGCGAAGACGGTGGGCTTTACGTAGAAGCCCTCACCGGCATTCGTATCGCGTACGCCGCCGGTGATGAGCCGCCCATCCTTCTTGCCCTGTTCGATGTAGCCGAGGATCGACTTCATCGACGCTTCGTTGATCACTGCGCCCATGCCGGGGTTGGTGGTCGGATCTCCGAGCGTGATCTTTTCCACGCGCGCTTTCAGCTTGTCGATGAACTCGTCGTAGATGTCCTTGTGCAGGATCAGTCGCGAGCAGGCCGAGCACTTCTGGCCCTGGAAGCCGAACGCGCTGGAGGCCACGCCTTCCACGGCGACGTTGATATCGGTATCGGCCTCGACGATAATGGCGTCCTTGCCGCCCATCTCCAGCACCGTGCGCTTGATCCAGATCTGGCCGGGAGCCACGCTGGCGGCGACAGAGTTAATCCGCAGGCCGACTTCGCGCGAGCCGGTAAACGCGATGTACCGCGTCTTCGGGTGCGCGACGAGCGAGTCGCCGAAGCTGGCGCCCGCCCCGGGACAGAAGTTCACGACCCCGTCCGGCATGCCCGCTTCGATTAACGCTTCCGTGAATTTCTGCGCGATCCACGGCGAATCCGACGACGGTTTCAGGATGACGGTGTTGCCGGCGACGATCGACGCCGATGTCATGCCGCCCATGATCGCGCCCGGAAAATTCCACGGCGGAATCACGACGCCCACGCCCAGCGCGATGTACCACAGATAGTCGCGCTCGCCCGGCAGTTGCACCGGGGGCTCGGCCTTCGCCAGTCGCAGCGCCTCGCGGCCGTAGAACTCGAGGAAGTCGATCAGTTCGGCGATGTCGGCGTCCGCCTCCGCCCAGTTCTTGGAGACTTCGAAAATCATCACGGCCGAGAACTCGTGCTTGCGGCGGCGAATAATGTCGGCGGTGCGGAACAAGAGCGCGGCGCGCTCCTCGACCGGCGTACGCGACCAGGTCTCGAATGCCTTGAGCGCGGCGGTCATCGCGGGTTCGACCTCGCCGGTGCCCGCCTTCTGAAACAGTCCGACCAGCTCCGACGGCTTTGACGGGTTGATCGATTTCAGCTTGTCCTTGGTCATTACTTTCTTGCCGCCGATGATAAGCGGGTATTCGCGGCCGAGTTAGCCGCGGATTTTCTCGATCGCCGCCTTCATCGCCTGCGCGTTTTCCGGCTTGCTGAAGTCGGTCAGCGGTTCGTTGCGGAATGGCCCCACGTTCACGTTCACTTCGTGCATTGGGGGCGCCTGTACGGTAGCCATAAGATTCCTCTCTATTGCAGTCCCAATAAGAGTGGGACCGAGTGCAAAACCTTATATTTTACGCTGTCGTGCGAGCCGGAGGAACAGGATTCGCCGAACAGAAGTGGTCAGTGTCTCAGTGCTCAGTGATCAGGGGGTTTTCACCCGAGTTTCCGGAAACACCCGCTGATCACTGAGCACTGACCACTGACTACTTCTTTTTGTGACCCGTAACCTCGACGCGGCCCCCAAAATGCGCGTATCCTTGCAGGTTTCCCGAGGAGAATCGTTTTGACCCAGGGTGCGCCTGCAAAACGCGATTTGGCGGCCGCGGTAAGGAAGTTGTGGCCGGAATTGGAGTGGATCAAGGATGCCGTTTTGCGCGAGAAAACCGCGCGCACCTGGGAGCGGGCATTTGAACTTTCGCCGCTTTCGCCCGAGGACCTCGATCGCATCCCTTTCACGCTACTGGTGGCGAATTGTCCGACCACGTTCATTGAGCACAAGCGGTGCGTGGTGCACATTTCGCGCCTCGCCGCCGAGACGATGACCGAACACATGGGCCGCGCGCTGAAGATCGATATGGACGTCGTAATCGCGGGCGCCATCCTCGCTGACGTCGGAAAGTTGCTGGAGTATGAGGTCGTAGACGGCAAGGCGCGTCAGAGTGCGCGTGGCGAAGCTTTGCGGCACCCGTTTACCGGCGTCGCCCTAGCCATGGAATCCGGGGTGCCCGATGCGGTGTGCCACATCATCGCCGCCCACGCCGCCGAGGGAAACCTGGTGAAGCGCTCGACGGAAGCGCTGATCGTGCACCACGCCGATTTTATGGCGTACGAACCGTTTAAGAATTTGAAGTAGAAATGGACGGCGAGTGGTCAGTGGTCAGTATTCAGTGATCAGGAGCTGTCAACACAATGTCGGTTCACCCTGCTGATCAC
>JBOGLI010000254.1:0-3692 GCA_050746165.1 Terriglobales bacterium
CGGTCATGTCGCAATGGCTCTCGTGACCTCGTCCGCCCCAGGTGTGAATGGAGAGGCCGAGCCCACGCTTGATTGGACCCTGTGTCTTGTCGCCGCGCGCATGCCAGCGCTGCTTCCAGCCCATCAATTTATCGGCGATGGGAAATTCTTCGCCGTATTCACGGGCGCGTTGCGTGCCGCCGATGTTCTTCATCCAGAAGTCGTACGGGTCCATGTTCAGCTTGGCGGCAAGATCGTCAAGCGGACACATGGTGAGCACCGCGGCCTGCGGATGATTGGGCGCACGCCAGGCGCGTGACGGGCCCTGGTTCGTGTCGACAGAAACGTGCTGCTTGCGCACGTTCGGAATGTCCTGGAAAACATACGGCACCGGCATTGCGCCGCCGCCGGTCGAGCCTCCCGTGCTCCACGAGCGCGAATCCCATGCGACGATCTTGCCGTCCTTATCGGCCGCGACCTTCACGCGCGCGTATCCCGAGGGCCGCATGCCGGCGACCTCGAGCTCGGCGCGGCGGTCGAGCATCATCTTCACCGGCGCCCCGCCTGCTTTTTTCGACAGTAGCGCAGCCGCCGAACTCCAGCGGTCGGCGGAAAACTTGCTTCCGAAACCGCCACCAACGTTCTGCTGATGCATGTGGATATTGGTGGGCGGGATCTTGACCCCGTACTGCTCCAGGCCTCGCGACAATTGGCCGGGCATGTCGCTGACCGACTGCGTTGAAATCTGCAGGTCGATATGGTCGGGAGCGTTCCAGCCCGCGACCGCACCGTGCGTTTCGAGGCAGCAGTGCGTGATCACCGGGATGCCGTAAATCCCTTCACTCACGGCTGCCGCCGATTGGAATGCCTGGTCGGGATTGCCGTCGGTTTCCGCCTGCGAAGCGTGATATGGGACCTTGGGCCCGGTGCCGGCTGGCTTGCGCTCCGCCTTCTCCAGCGCATTCGCGACACTGGCGCTGCCGGTGGCACGGGCGCGCTGCACAATCTCCGGCGTGACTTCGAAATCGACGCCGCGCTTGCCGATGGCGGAGGCGATCTGCGACTCCGGCACCTGGTTGCTGAACATCCCGATAATGTCTTCCATCGAAAGTGGACCGGTGTCTTCAGGGATGTCCTTGGGAGGCTCGGTGAAGTCGTCCACAAAGTGCGGCATCGGCTCCCATTGGACCTTGATGGCCTTAAGCGCGTCGGCTGCGGTGCCTTCATCGACGGCGGCGACTCCGATCACTTCATCGCCGACCCAGTGCATGACCGTGCCCGGCTTTTGTAGCACCGCGACGGCCTTCACTCCGGGCATGGCTTCGGCGGCGCTAGTATCCGCGCTGACGAAGCGAGCGTTCGCGTAGGGCGCGCGCAAGATGGCGCCGGCGAGCAAGCCCTTGCCCGTGGCATCGTAGGTGTACTTGGCGCGGCCCGCGGATTTATCGGGACCATCGACTCGGGTGTGGCTGGTGCCGATGATGTGGCGATCGGGCGGTTTGGGCCATTGATAATCCATCGCTACTCGCCCCCTTTCTTGTAACGCTCGACGGTGCCGCCGAGCTGCTGCATGGCGCCGCGCATTCCGTAGTAGGTGCCGCAACGGCAGAAATTCCCGCTGAGCCCGCGGATGACCTGGTGGTCGCTCGGATGGGGATAGCGGTCGAACAGCGCCTTACTCGCCATCACGAAACCCGGCGTGCAGAAACCGCACTGCTGCGCGTCGTTGGCGACGAACGCCTTCGACACCGCGTGCAGCTCATTCGGCGCGGTGATGCCTTCGATCGTGGTGATCACGTGGCCCTGCGCGTCGATGGCCAGCGTCGAGCAGGCATAGGCAGGCTTGCCGTCGATGAGGACGGTGCAGGCGCCGCACTCGCCACGGTCGCAGACGCGCTTCGAGCCGGTCAGCTCGAAGTGATCTCGCAACGCGTCTAGCAACGTGACGCGTGGCTCAAGCTCCGCCTGAAGCGTCTTGCCGTTGACGTGCAGCGTAATCGGCGCCTTGCCCGGGCCATACACCTTCACGTCCTCGCCGGCGACCTTGAGCACAGTTGGACCGACGACCGCGGGGACAGTGACGGCCACCGCACCTAACTTGAGGAAGTCACGGCGAGACACACCGTCGCGCGACGGTTCGCCTTCTTCGAGCATTGTTTTCTCTTCTTCTCGCATTACCCCTCCGGGTTTATTGGCGACAGGCTGGCGCGAACGCCAAGCCGGACACGTTGAGGAAAGGGTGGAACGGCGAAACGGGAGAAGTATAAAACCCCGCTGGGAGGAATGGCGAATCGTTTACAAAGTGAAATGAGTCGTGAGGCTTGAGGCGTGAGGCTTGAGGGAAGAAAGAAAAGAAACAACGGCTTGAGCTGCGCCTCAAGCCTCATGCCTCAAGCCTTGTGCCTGGTGTCTACTTCTTCAGGCTGCGGACGTACTTCACCAGGTCGTCGATCTGCGTCGAGCTCAGCTTGTCGCCGTACTTCGGCATCATGCCGTTCGCGGTCTTGGTGCCGTTCTCGATGGTCTTCTTCAGGTCAGCGTCGGACATCTTCTGGACGTTCGCGGAACCGAGGGCGGGGATCTTGCCTTTGCCCTCGCCATTCGGTCCGTGGCACATGGCGCACTTCGACTTGAACAGCTCCGGGCCGGTGTCTGCGGCGTAGGTCAGGCAAGGCATAGCCAATCCGAGCGCCAGCGCGCCGGCGGTAACGGTCTTAACAAACTTGGTCATTTCGTAACTCTCCTTCGGGGGTTAGTGCAACCGCATTGTTGAGGAGCAAGTGAACTGCCATTGTCGCATTAAACAAACTGGGTGAAAACATTGATGAATATCACAACACCAGCAGGGCTGCCCGTGAACCCTGGTGTGAAATCACACGCCACTCGCGGATTATCGCCCACCGCCTGTCTCTAGAGTTTGCGAATAATCGCCAACCTATTGATTCTGCGGGAGCGACACGCACAGGCGTTTGGCAGTTCAGGTGCGCTTCCAAATTGCAGATCAAAGCAGGGAGCCAGCCGTGGAACCCGCCCTCATGGTTATCGGAGTCAACCCAAGATGCGCGCCCGTCGAAGTGCGCGAGCGATTCTGCATTCCCACGATGCGGCAGGCCGATGCCCTGAGCAGTCTGCATCTCGGCGACGGGATCGCGGAGGTGATGCTGCTTTCCCATGGCGGACGCACCGACTTCATCCTCTGGTGTAACGATCCATCGGCGGCCTCCGGCGCGGTACTCAACTTCCTGACCCACGAATACGGCCTTCAGCTCAACGACTGGAAGCATTTCTATCGCAAGCTGGACGAAGCGGCGATGGCCCATGTGCTGCTCGCAGCCGCCGGACTGGATGCGATCGTGCGCGACAAAGACACTTGCGAGCACTTCAAGGAAGCCTCGGTGACCGCGCTGCAAACGGGCACGTTAGGCCGGTTTCTCGATGCCGTCGCCCAGCGCTCACTCGCATTCTCCCGCGAGCTGTCCGACATGGCGACCCGCGACGGACTCGAGGCTGCCGAGGACCTGGCACGCCGCGAAGCAAAGACGTTTTATTGCCGGCTATTGCGCGACCGCATCACGCCGACGATCGCGGCGCTCCGCAAACGCCTCGATGACATGTGCATCAAGGAACTCGAGTCGTTCTATGACGGGCTCACGTCGCTGTCGGTCGAGGAACGGGAGCTGGTGGAGTCGTTCGCGACCCGCTTGACGCAGCGT
>JBOGLI010000255.1:0-5495 GCA_050746165.1 Terriglobales bacterium
GGTTTCGGCGATGCACATCACGGCGGGCGTTTACGTCAACGACAATGAACCCGGCCTGATTGAAGATATCGATCAGTGGCTGGAAAAGCTGGCGCCCTTTCGCGAGACCTACCAGCACCACCAGACCGGCGAGGACAACGGCGACTCGCACCTGAAGGCCCTGCTCGTGCATCACCAGGTGATCCTGCCCATCACCGATGGCAAGCTCGATCTCGGCACGTGGCAAAGGGTGTTCTACGCCGAATTCGACGGCCAACGCTCTAAGCGCGTGATCGTGAAAATCATGGGCGAATGATGATGGCGGTCAGGGATTAAGCAACATCTCGACCCAGATTGATGTGACCTGCGTCCTATCGGACACGCCCGGCTCCTTCTACGCTGATGCTTGGAGATGGGAGGGCCACATGATCAAAGCCAGAGTTTCGCTCACGCACCCCGAGAGGCAGGGAAGGCAGTTCGTCGCTGTCACCGGCAGCGGCCATCACCTGATGATCGACGACAACATCGGCGCGACGGCCGCGAAGCCAATCGAACTGGTTGCGGTCGCGCTGGCGGGCTGCACGGCTTTCGATGTCATTAACATTCTTCGCAAGAAAAGGCAGCGCGTAACTGGCTACGACGTGTTCGTCGAAGCGGACCAGGCCGCGCAGGCGCCTGCGGTGTTTACCCGCATCCGCATCCGGCATGTCGTGACCGGGCAAGAGATCGAAGAGAACGCGCTGGAACATGCCATCCGCCTCTCCGACGAGAAGTACTGCGCCGTCGGCAACATGCTGAACAAGAACGCGGCGGTGGCGACGACGTACGAGATCATTGAAGAAAATCCCAGCGCCGCCGAGTACGAGAACGAAAGAGATCTGGTCCTCGCCTAGTTCGGCGCGGGATGCGCGGAGGCGCGAAGGTTTGGCTTGCGGGTGCGCTCAATCTCGGCCGAGATTTGGCTGACCGTGCGCCAAACCGTGGACGAGTAGGTGGCGCGCACCCAGCGAGGATTGCGCCATTCGGGGTGCTCGTCGTACACGGGCCCGAACCGCGCTACCGCGTCGTTGCGACGATTGCCAAGCCACAGCGCGACCGCCGCCCCGGCTTCGGAGGTGGCAGGATCGAACGCCGTTTCTTCCGTGCCGGACAGCAGATACGCACTCATCGTCGGCGCTCCGAATTGGCGAAGCGCATCGGCATAGTCCTGGCGCTCGATGTTGGTCCAGCCCAGGGTTGCCGTGTATTGGGCATTGCCGGGGAGCATGTTCGAGGCGCGTGTAAGCAGATCGGCGGCGGTGTCGTAACGACCCGCAAGGTAAAACCACCAGCCGAGATATCCCAGTTCGGAAGCGCGCGCGGAATCCACGTTGCCGTTCTCGATCGACGAGGCAATCGTCTGGGCAGGGCGCTCGTCACCCGCGAGCAATTTCAATCCTGCTACAGCGGAAGAAAGCAAGGGATCCTGGCCTGCCTGCGGCGAATTGAGCCATTCCTCAAAATCACGTGCGGCAAGAGCATGGTTGGGGACGCCGGCCAGCGCATGCGCGTATTGGTAGGTCAGATTCAATGAGTGGGGTTCCTGCGCGAGCATTTCCCGCAGGTTCGCGGATGCAGACAAGAAGTCACCCTGCAGAAGCTGTGCGCGCGAGAGCGTCCAAAGCGCTTTCATGTTGCCGGGCTTCAATTTCAGCACATGCTCGGCCTGCGCCTGCGCTTCCGCGTATTTGTGAGTGCGAAGGAAGTCGTCTGCGCGGAGCTGCGCGAATACCCATCCCACTTCGAGATCGCGTTCCGGCTTGGCTGGCCAATGCTCGGCGGCCATTAAATCGCGAATGCGCTGGGCGCGTTCCGCGGACGGAGGATGGGAGCGGAAATATCCCTCGAGTGTTTGCAATGCGACACGCGCAATCTCTTGTTGCGGCGACGCCGCTTGCTTCGCGCTTGCCTCGTGGTATGCCCGGTCGAACGCCTCGAACATCCGGATCGACCCGAGCGGAGAATATCCCGCTTGCACCGCCAGACGCGTGCCCTCGGAGTCGGCCTGCAGTTCCTGCTCCTTGGTGTATCCAGCCTGGAAAATCATGATGGGGATTTCAACGACCAATCGGCCGAGGCCGAGCCTGCGGGTGCGTGCCTCGATTTGAACGCGTTCGGCGGCGTGGTAGTGGTCGATGTGCTCGATCTCGTGTCCGAGGACGCTGGCGAGTTCGTCTTCGCTGTCCATCAGCGACATCAGCCCTCCTCCGATGAACACCGGCCCGCCGGGAAGCGCGAAGGCGTTTACGAAGTGCGGGTCAGGTATGTAGTGGAAGGAGTAGGGAAGCTTGCGGCGTGCGTGCGTGGCGAGACGTCCGCCGACCCGGTTGATGTATTGCTGGACGGCGTCGCGATCCGGATCGGTATTTGATTCCTGACGGCGCTCGTCCGTGTCGATACGGCGCGCCATTTCCTGGCCGAAGCGGATTTCCTCTTCGTCGGAGATGCGCGTGGCGGAGGCGGGTAGGTGAGTGAGTTCGCGTTGCGTGTCGCCGATGAAGTGCAGCAGCGCATCCGGACTGACCGGAGCATCGGCGCGACGGTGCTCCGCCACGTAGAGCGCTCCCGCCGTGACCGCAACGATGATTACGAGTACTACGAGCCGCTTCATAGGTATTGCCTCACCGCCTCGCGGTAGCGGCTATAGAGGAACGAGACCAGCAGGAGAGCGCTGCCGGTAACGATCAGCGTCAGGTAGCGGTCGGTGCCCTGCATGCGCCAGACGTCGATCACAAGGATCTTGCCGACACAGAGCAGCAGCAGTCCGACGCCGGCGAGACGATAGCTGCGTTCGCCGGCAAGCAGAGCGGCGACGAACACAATTACCCCCTCGATGCCCCAGGCGACCGTGATCATGCCGCTGCGCAACTCGATAGCGAGCAGGACAGTGACCAGCGCGAGCGGCACGAAGAAGAGAAACTGGTGTGGATGTCGCTCGATCAGCAGAAACACTCGCTCAAGCCATGTGCCGTTCGGATCTCGCGAATCCTCCAGCCGGTCGCGCAACAAGAATGCAATCGGTAGCGATGCAAGGAGCAGCGCGGATGCGACGATCACGGCCTTGCTTGCGGCGGACCAGTGCCCCGCAAAGTAGGAATGCTCGTAGAAATTGTGCAGGACGCCACGGAAGAAAACCGCGGTGGTGGCGGCAATCGCCTGGTGCAGGAAGATGCGCCGTTTCAGCACATATGCGGCCAACAGGAGCGCCATCGCACCGGCGGCCCAGGCCGCGATGACCCAATCAACGTTCAACTCGAAGCGCATGAGCGCGGCAATTGCAACGGCACCGAACCAACAAAGCGCCGGCGCGCCGAATTGGCGTAGCCATTCGGGAACTGCGTCGCCGTCGTTCGCGGCGGAATTCCGCAGACGTTCGTACGCATAATAAAAAATCAACGCGAGCGGGATGACGGTGTAAACGCGGGGGCTCACCTGTCCCGGGGACGCGGACGCATTCAGGTTGACGAAGAAGATTCGCGTGAAGGCTGCGGCCAAAGCCGCCATCGCCTGGCCGGTAAGGTCGCGCATGCGACGCAGCAACCCCAACTCAAGCAGCAGAACCCCGAACAGAGCCCATGCCAGCGCCACGCTCACTGGGCGCAGTTCGTACCAGGCGAGCAGCGCGACCAGGAACGAAGCAGCCCAGGTATAGACGGAAGGAACGCGTCCGCGGCGTTCGACGGCCGTCCACGGGGCGCTCAGGTACAGAAGTCCGGCTACGCAGGAAACCGTGAGCAGGCGCAGCCCGATGGCATGGAACTGGCCGGTGATTTCCACATTGACGGTGAAGACGCGCACTAAAGCCGCGGCCGCGAGGATATTCGCCTGCGCTTCGAGATTGGCGGCCTTGAGCCGGTTGCCAAGATAAGCCAGCGCGAAACCCATGGTGGCCCATACTGTACCGACCCAGGCGTCGTGCAGACCCGCCCAAACCGCGACCACCGCCAGGATCATGCCCGCGTAGGAAAGACCTTCGATATATGCGCCCTCATAAATCTCTTCGAACAATCTCGGCCAGCGGCGCTGGAAGAATTCGACATCGACATAGCAGGCGAATGCGGCAAACGCGCATACCAGTGCCGTTTTGGGTTCGGGACCGATGGCGGCGCGCGCAGCGTCATGGAAGACGAGCACCGCGGCGGGCGGCGCCATGGCCAGCAAACCGAGTCGGCGGAAGACTGGTTCGTCGGTGCCCATGCCTGCCATCAAAAGCGCCTGCGCCTCGGCAATCCAGAGCACTGCCAGGGACACACCGGAGTAGCGGAAGGGAATCGCGGCGACGATCAATGCCGAACCGATCACAGTGAGCACCACGAATGCAGCGCGGCGACGGCGCGTCACCGGCAATTGTCCGAGCAGCAATTCCGCGAAGCCGAGTCCGAGCAGAAACCAGAAGGCCAATTCCGGCCGGACCGACTGATAGCGCATCACTGCCAAGAGCAACCCGCCGTTGAGCAGTGCCGCGACCGTGGAGATGCTTTCCTGCTCGTCTCCCTCGGTGGAGCGGACTATGTAGCTGAAACGGAAGATCAGCCAGTACGAGCAGAGAATCAAAGCGCTGGCGATGAACTGCGGGAACGCATGATGGCGGCCCGCCATCGGCTCGATGATCGGCCGCAGCCAGAACCAGTGGTTCAGATACGTGGCGAGGATTGCGAAAACTTCGAGTTCAAACCAACGCTTGCGCACGACAAAAACGGCAAGCGCAGCGGCAAGCACGACGCCCGCGGTCAGGCTGAACACTGTTCCTCGGCCGATATTGACCGTCGCGAACGCCAATAGGAACGCCAGCCCGGTGACCACCTGGGAGTTGTAGGGCAGGGTGTGCCAGACCATGGCGGCGGCGACGGCCATCATGAGGAACAGGCCGAGCGTCTGTGACTCAATAACGCGAGCGGCGGCCACGTGGTGCATGGCATAGGCGGTAAAGAACAACAGGGCCCATCCGCCGCCGATCGCGGCGCGCGCCATGATCTTGTAACGTTCCAGGCGTTCGAAGAAAGCGCCCGCCGCGAGCAGCGCGCCCCCCACGGCGATTCCGAGCAGTACCTTGCCGGCAGGACCGAGGGTCTTCATCAGCGTTGAGATCAGGAAGGCGACGCCGAGTACTACCAGGACGGTGCCAATTTTGCTGAACCAGTTGGTCCCGACCTTTTCTTCCAGGGCGAACTTTTCTGCCGCGTGCGGCGTAACGCGCGCCGACGAAAACGACGGCGTCGCGAACGGCGGCGCGACCGGAGGCGAAGGGATCGGTGGCGGAGCAACCGGCTCTTCCGGTTTCGTCAGCGGACGAATCGGTTCCGGGACCGGCGGCGCTTGCGTCGAGGAAACTACATGCGGGACGGCCTCGGGAACGGTAGGCGGAGGAGCAGTGTGAGGCGTGGAAGCCGCTGGGGCAGGGACGATAGTTCGCCCCGCTGCCGTTTCCGTCGTACTTGACAGCGTCGTTCGTAGTTCCCGTACGGCGCGGTCCAACT
>JBOGLI010000256.1:0-2960 GCA_050746165.1 Terriglobales bacterium
GAACACGACCTCCGAGCAGATGAAAATGTTCCTTACCCGAATGGGATTCAATTCCAAGGCGGTGATCACCGGCGACGTTACCCAGATCGACCTGCCCAATCACAAGCGCAGCGGCATGGTCGAGGCCATGGATATTCTGCACAAGGTGAATGGCATTTCCATCGTGAACTTCGACGAGACCGACGTGGTCCGCCACCACCTGGTGCAGAGGATCATCCGCGCCTATGACGACTTTAAGGCCCGCACTGAGACCGGGCAGTTGCCGCTTTCATACAACGCCGGAGCCAACGGGAAGGCGCGGGAAGCTGTTCCGCCGCAGCCGGGAGATGCCGTGCTGGAGTCGGGCGAGCGCGTCGTGGAATAGACTGGTTTATTCTTCGTGCTGAGTGCGTAGTGCTCAGTGCTCAGCATCATTGGACTGAGCACGTCGCACGAGGCGCTTGGCACTTTGCTTTTTGTGGTTACCATCGAAAGCCAACTCGACGACATCAGCGCTCCGGCGCTCTCGCGCTTCCTGCAGCGGGCCCGGCGTGCCGCCCAAGTGTCGGGCCAGGCGCACGTCCTGATCGTCTCCAACGCGCGCATCCAGACGCTGAACCGCAAGTTCCGCGGCAAACAGAAGCCGACGGACGTGCTGTCGTTTCCGGCAGTGGCCGAGGTGGCAGACAGGTTTGCCGGCGACATCGTGATCTCCGGGGATATGGCGAAAGCGAACGCGCGCTCTCTCGGCCATCCGGTGGCCGAAGAGCTAAAGGTGCTCATGCTCCATGGACTGCTGCACCTCGGCGGCCACGACCACGAATCCGACAACGGCGAGATGGCGGGCCTCGAACTCCGCCTGCGCAAGCAGCTTGGTTTGCGCGACGGATTGATCGAACGTTCCGTTCCGCGCTCCGCGTCCCGCGCCCCTCGGCCCTCCCGGAGGCGCCGATGACTGCCGGCCTCATCGTCGCGTTTGTTGTCCTGTTGGCCGTGCAAACCCTCGTCTCTTACGTCGAGCGCCTGTACACCGAAATGGGCAAGTTCCTGTCTCGCGAATTCGAGGAGAACATTTCCGCGTTCGAGCAAGTGGTGGAGCCGCGGCTCGGCGTCTCGCGCCAGAAGGCGGCGCTTTCCTTTGCCGTGCTCGAGCAGGTGGCGACCGCCGGCATTGCCATCATCCTGGCGTACCTGGTTTTTCGCGATCCCAAATGGACGGGCGCGGAACTGGCGCAAGCCATCATCGTGCTGGCGCTGGCCATAGTGGTATTCAATCGCATCCTGCCGTTCCTGATGTTCTCGCGGACCAAGGGCGAGTGGCTGTCCGGGTTCAGCATCGTGCTGCGCGTCCTCATCTACTGCGCCATGCCGTTGACCATCGTTATCGCGTTTTGCACCTCGGTGGCGGCGCTGGCCCGCGAGCACTCCGAACCGGAGCCGGAGAGCCCGCAGGAGGCCGTCGACGCCCTCATCGAAGCCGGCCAGGAGGAGGGCATCCTCGAGGAGAGCGATCGCCAACTGATCCAGTCGGTCGTCGAGTTCGGCGATAAGACGGTTCGCGAGGTCATGACGCCGCGGCCGGAGATCTTCGCCGTGCCCGCCGATACCACGATCGAGAAGTTCACCGATATGCTGCGCGCGCGCCGGTTCTCGAGGGTCCCGGTGTACGAAGGCTCGATCGACCGCATCCTCGGCATCGTCGTCACGCATGATGTTCTCCAGGTCGCCGACGTCGAGGCTCGGGTGCGGACCGTCCGCTCTCTCATGAAGCACGACCTGCTTTTCGTGCCCGAATCCAAGCGCGTCAGCGACCTGCTGCGCGAGATGCAGAAGGACAACATCCGCATGGCCGTGGTCGTCGACGAATACGGCGCGGTAGCGGGACTCGTCACCACCGAGGACATGGTCGAGGAGATCGTCGGCGAACTCCGCGACGAGCACGAGGCGAAGATGGACGTCGTGCACGAGGCGAACGACGTTTACCTCGTGCAGGGGAACCTCGGCGTCGATCGCCTCTACGACCTGTTCGGCGTCTCCGTCGAGGGATTCGAAGCGACCACCGTCGGCGGACTGGTGAGCGAGATCGCGGGCCGCATTCCCCAGTCCAAAGAGAAGATCGAAGCCGAAGGGCTGACCTTCGAAGTCGTCGCCTCGACCGACCGGAGGGTCGAGACCGTGCGCGTTCGCCGCGCCAAGGCCCCTGAGCAGTCTCATCCACAGAGCAATGGGGAAGTCGCGCGCCGCACCAAGTAGCGTCTTCCTTACTCTTCCTTACTGGCCCGTTTCCGTCGGATAGCCTCGGTCGTGCCAATCCGTCTTGAAGTTGTTCGGCAGGTAGAGCGCCTTCACGTTGGTGAAGCCCATCTTGCGCAGCTCGTCGTAGGCGGGCTGTATATTCGGGCAGTGCTCCCAGGGACAACACCCGCAGTAGATCACGATATGCGTATTGCGCTTCAGCCCACGCACGCGCTCGCGTAGCTTCTGGAGGCCGGCCGGTTCGGCGGCCATGCCGGCGTATTCAGAGCCGGCAATGTGCGCTGTCCGATAGAGCATCTGCGGCCCGACTTGCAGCACCAGCGGCTTCGGACCGCTGCCGCGCAGAACCGCGGCAAGATCCGCGGCGCTGATGCGCTGCATTCCGGGGACGGACGCCTGCGCCGAGGCTATACCAGCCGCAATAGCAAGAGTGGCCATGACGATTGCGATGCGTGAAAATGTCTGCCGATACATGGCGCTATGATCGCACATTCGTCTTGTTCCGATTTCGTAACATCGAGTCCGACGCTGTCTCTAACTTGTACGTTTTCGGTTAAAGTACAAATCGAAACGTTATGCGAGTGGTCCAATGGTTGCGGCTGACGCTGTGGCGAATTCCGGCACTCGTCATTCCGCAGAGGCGCTGCCCTCGGTGCCGCTGCAGCAAGATCGACCTGATACCGCCCGCGACCGCCTCCAAATTGTTCCTGGCGGCCTTTGGACTC
>JBOGLI010000257.1:0-2474 GCA_050746165.1 Terriglobales bacterium
GTCACGCACGGCGCGCTCGCGGTCAAATTGTTCGACGCTGTCGGCACGGCGGACGGTGCGGGCGCAAATACCCGAAAATAATCGCGAGGCAGCGCCGGTCAGAAGAGCTTGGCACTTTATCGAGTGATGACGACCGGCGCGCGCCAGAACGTCGCCCGGTCGGCCGTCGGATCGAGGATGGTGATCTGGCAGTCGTATTCTCCCGGCGCAAGTTGATCGAGCGGAATCGCGAATTGCAGTGGGACGGTATTCAACTTTCCCAAAACGCTTTTCGTCTCGATCGCGTGGCTCTGGGCCGCCTTCTTGTCGGTGCCGTAAAAGCTCACGAACGCGACCAGGGGCGTGGGGCTCGTAGCGTCCCGTTCATAGGCTTGCAGGTAGACGTACATCTGCTGATCTTTGCGGAAGACGCGAGTAACGCTCGGAATCAGTTTCTGGCCGTTCACCACGAGCGGGTTCACGCTGTCCGCCTTCCCCTTGTCCTTGGACGCGTTGTAAATCGCGTCCTTCAGGTCGATGCGCTGGCTGCTGAGCACCACCGAACTAATGGACAGCCGCTTCTCCTCCTTGTTCAGGTTCGGAATGACTAACGTCGTCTGGAACGTCCCGATCCTGCCGGTTTCGTCGTCGCGGGCGAGGAACTTGATCGTGTACTTCCCCGGCAGAAGCGTGTACCCGGTGTCATAAATGATCTGGCGCTTTGCGAGTTCCGCCGCGGTCGCGTCGCTCAGCTTGGCGCTGACCTTGTCGCGCACATTGCTGACCGTCGTTCCGAACTCGTCCTTGATCTCGCCGATGAAATCGATGACCGTGCGCTCCGCCCCTCCGCGCTTGGCCAGCGCCAACTCCCTGCCGGGAATCTTCACCACGATCGGCACGAAGTACTCCGCGCGGTTTAGCTGGAAGTAATCGATCTCCATGGCGATGGTGAGTTCGGTAATCGGATCGGGCAGCATGAGCGCGTCCTCGAGCTGGCGCTCCTTGTCGGCGAGCGTGAACTTGGCGAACGTCTTGCCCGCAAAATAACCCTGGCGGTAATCGATCGATGCCTGCGCGCCGTTATTCAGACCGATCTTGATGCGCCGGAATTTTCCGTCCTGCGTGGTGTTCGTGGTGTAGTAGCCGATCACGTAATAGCTGGAAACCGAGCGCTGGGCCTGTACGATGCCCGCGTCGAGGTCGTTGGAATCGAGCAGGGCCTTGCCGCCCGAATCGGAAGCCAGCTCGTAGAGCGTGTCCTGCGACTGCTGGAAATTGCCGAGGTTCGATGAGAATGCCGCGCCGGAGTACATCCCGCTGCCGCCGGGAGAGCCCATGCTGGCGTCGCCCAGCGGAGGCATCGCGACGAGCCCGCGCGCGTCGATCGGCCAGAATGACACTCCCGCCCGGATCGCCGCGTTGATGGTCGCGCGCAATTGCGCCTGGTTATTCAGCCCATTCAGGCGAAGCCCGCTGGCGAAATACACGAGCGATTTCTTCTCGCTCAGTCGCGCCAGCATCTGCGACGCGGTCTGCAACGCCGAGAGCTGCCGGTCGGTGTTGAAGATGTTGAACTCGCTGTCATCCTGTCCGAAGGCGGCGCCGGTATCGGGCGAGCTGGCGTCTGCACTGGATTCGCCATAGCCCTGCCCTTCGCCCACGATCATCGTCTGCAGAATGCTGCGCAGCCGGTTGCGGTCCGAGGTGAAGTCCTGCAGCACCTCCACGGCTCCGCCGGTGTAGCGCAGGATGGCGATCATGTCGCTCGCGGACATCTGTGATGCGATGAACTTGTCGGCTGCCGCGAGCGCGCGAATCTGGTCGGCGGGCTGCATCGCCGTCATGTCGAAGTACAAGGCAAGCAGGCGGCGGTCCTGGTACTTGGCCGCGCCGGGGCTTTCCGACGAGATCTGCGTCTGGCCGAGCTTCTTGTAGATGTGGATATTTTCCGGTGGCGCCTGCGCGGGAGCGTTCGACTCCGGCAAGTCCTGATACTCGAAGATCTTGATCGCCTGCGGCACGCCATCTTCCGTGACCGTGAAATCATTCGCCGCCAATCCTTGGATGGAATGGCCTTGCTTGTCTTTAACGGTGACGGTTTCGATCACGAGTTGGGCGCCGGCATTGAAGGTATACGTGCCGGGATTCTGCGGCGATACGTTCTGCCCGACCTGTTGCGCCGTCGCGGCCGCGGCGCAGCAGAGTAGCATGATGGCGAGTCGTCGTCGCATGCGCTAAAACCTCAGCCGGAGCGTTGTCTGCATGGAGCGCATCGCATTGGCGGCGACCGGCAGCCCGAAGGTCGCGCTGTTGATCGTCGTATTCCAACCCGTATAGGTAACGTGGTTCAACAGGTTCGTGGCATCGAACCTGAGATCGAGGTTGTAGCGGTCGCCGACGCGAAAAGTTCGGGCCAGGGAACCGTTCATTAGAAACTCCATCGGACCGCGGATCGAGTTTCGTCCAGCATTGCCCCATTGGCCGGCCGCTGGTGC
>JBOGLI010000258.1:0-4322 GCA_050746165.1 Terriglobales bacterium
GCCGGGTTCTGCTCGATCGCTCCATTGCGAGCGAGCCAGCGGTAGAGCGAGCGCACCGCGGCCAGCGACCGCGCGACCGAGGTCTTGCCCAGGCCGCGATCGTACAGATGGGAGAGAAAAGCGCGCACGCGAAGATGATCGACGGCGGCGGGCGCCGAATGCGGCCCGATGAATGCCGAAAACTCGCCGAGATCGCGGCCGTAGGCGGCAATCGTATGCGGCGAGGCATTGCGCTCGCGCAACGCGCGGATAAAGTCGCTGACAGCCTTTTCCATGTTGGCGGTCATGATGGATCGGTCTCGATTCGGCGGCGCGCGCGGGCGCGCGGATGGCAGTTGCGGAAGACGGTCTTCAGGCGGTCGAGCGCGAGGTGCGTATAGACCTGCGTGGTGGAGATGTCGGCGTGGCCGAGGATGGTCTGCACGGTGCGCAGGTCAGCGCCGTTTTCCACCATGTGCGTGGCGCAGGAATGGCGCAGCATGTGCGGGCTGGCATGACGTCCGGTGAGCTTCGATGCCTGGTTCACCAGTTGCCAGACCCTTTGTCGCGAGATTGGTTTGGCGCCGCGCGCGACAAATAGTTTGCCGGAGACGCGCTCGCCGGCGAGTACGGGGCGCGAGTGCTTGAGGTAATCGCTAATTGCATCAGCGGCGACGCGGCCCAAAGGCGCCATGCGTTCCCGGTCGCCCTTGCCCCGAACCAGCACGTAACCTTGCTCGAGTTTGAGGTCTTCGATGCCGATGCCGATGACCTCGGAGGCGCGCAGGCCGGCGGCGTAGAGCAGTTCCAGCAGGGCGCGATCGCGCAAGGCGAGCGCCGCGTTTTCATGCGTCGGATCATGGCCTGGCGCTTCGACTAGTGCCTCGGTTTCACTGCGCGAGAGCGCCTTGGGCAGGACCTTCCACTGCCGCGGCGTTTCGATGTTGAGGGTGGGATCGCGCCCGATCTCGCGTTGGAGCAGGAGGTACTTGTAGAAGTGCCGCAGCGCCGACAACTTGCGCGCGACCGAGCGCGCGTCCATTTGCTTCTGCGGCGAGAGCAGGTCGCCGAGGAAATGCCGAACGTCCTCCGGACGCGCGTTCACCAGCGGACGCGCGGGCTTCCGCAACTGCAACTCGGCGGCAAATTGCCGGAGGTCGCGCAGGTATGCGGTCAAAGTCAGCCGCGCCAGACCCTTTTCGACCTTCAGGTAATCGGCAAAACCCGCGAGCACGGATTCGTTCGCTGTCGGCATGCGCTGGACGGATTATCGCCACCAATGGGGCAGCGGCACATAGCAAAGGGGGTTCCGCTTAGCTCTTCAGAGGTAAGGTGCACAGGGAATGATGCGATCGCAAGCCATCACCCCGAGTGGAGCTGTCCATCTAAATAAGCAGAAGCAGAGTACAGACAAGGGGGTTCAGAGATGACAGATCTTACTTATCGGAACGACATTGCGGAGTATCGCCGCGGCGGCCGCGCCGACTGGGGAGCGATCTGGGCGGGGATGTTTGCCTTTGTTGCGATCTGGGCCGTGTTTGGGGCGCTGGGACTGGCGATCTTCGCTTCGGCCGCGAACCCGAATACCGCAACGGCAACGACGGGTCTGACGGTCGGAGAGGGGATCTGGTACGCAGTCCTGACGCTGGTCGCGATGTACGTGGGTGGCCGCGTGACCGGGTACCTGGCCCGCTGCATTGAGCGGCGCGACGCCATCATTCACGGATTAGCCATGTTTGGCCTCAGCATTGCGGCAATGACCGTACTATTTGCGGGCCGCACGGTGTTGAGCCCGGCGGCCGAGATCGGCGGTGTGCGAAGCCCGTATGTACTGACGGCTATCGCGAACGCCGGCTGGATCAGCTTCGTAGCGCTGTTCCTGGGATGGATCGGCGCGATCCTAGGCACCAACGCGGGCGTTAAGAGCGACATCCGTAATGACGTGCGCGGCCTGCGCCCGGCGGCGTAGGTAGCGAACAATCATTGAATTGCAGGGCCTCCGGTTGGAGGCCCTTTGTTTGGGATCAGGCGGCGAGGGGATCGTCCTTCTCGTCGTTGTGCATCTGCTTCTGTTTGTGTCCCGGGTCCTGGTCCACCTGCTCGCGTTCGGGGGAACGGCGCGCCTTGACATCAGCGCCCTCGGCGGGGGACTCGGTCTCCTCGGCCGGATTTCGCGCTCCCTTGATATCGCTATTGCGATTGCGCGCGCCCTTCTTTTCGTGACTCAGAGTGCTGCCGTGGGCAACCTCGGTGTTCTGGTGCGGCCGTCCGTGTCGGTCACGGGTGAATCCCTGCCGCTCGCCGCTGTGCTCGGGACTGCTGCCCGGTTCCGGGAAGTCACTGTCGTTCGCCTTCACGTTGGGATCACTGGTGCGATGCGGATTCTGTCCCGTCATCGAGGTATTCGAGTTCCTGTCGCCTTCGACGGCGCCTTTGCGAGCGTCGGCATCGCCGAGATTCTGGTGTTCAGCCATATGGGTCCTCTGATCTTTCGGATGGCCGGGCACAAGGCGTCGTTGCCCAGCGGTAACGGCATAACTGGTATCGGCTGTCCGGGTGGATCTCGGGGGAGAATCCGCCTACTACGGTTTTGTCTTAGTCGCGTCGGTGCCCGACGGTTCAGCCAGTTCGATGATCTGGAAGATCATGTAGAGGGAACTCACGTCGAGGAGGTTCTGGATGCGCTGGGGAACGTTGGCCAGGCGGAGGGTGCCGCCCTGGTTGCGGGCGGAAGTCAGGGAGGTAACGATCGCGCCCAAGCCGCTGGAATCCACGTAATCGAGCTGGCGCATGTCGAGGACGATGTTGCGGTCCCCCGCCGCAATGTGCTTGTTGAAGCACTCCTGGAGCGAAGAAACCGCGTCGCCGATAGTCAGGCGGCCGATCAACGCCAACACCGTGGCGTCGTCCACATTGCGAGTTTGAATCCGGAACGCCATTGCAGTCCGGGATGTTCGCACAGGACAGCCGGAGAGGCAAGCAGGATCAGCTTGCCTGTTTCTCCAGCAAGGCCAGGGAAATGTCCCGTTTCTGAACCATCTCGGCGGTTACCTCGAACTCCTTGACGCGTTTCTGGGCCGGGAGCTGATACATGAGGTCGAGCATGAGTTCTTCGAGAATAATGCGCAGACCGCGAGCGCCGACCTTGCGCTCCATAGCTTCGCGAGCGATTGCATGGAGAGCGTCGTCGGTGAACTTCAAGCGCACATTCTCGAACTCGAAAAGGCGCTGGTACTGCTTGGTGATGGCATTGCGAGGCCGAGTGAGGATTTCGACCAGCGCAGCTTCATCAAGATCGTCAAGCACACCCATTACAGGCAAGCGTCCGACGAATTCCGGGATAAGACCGAACTTGATCAGGTCCTGCGGTTCGGAGCGCTGCAGCATCGCCGTATCACGGCGGTTGGGAGCGCCCTGCTCCTTCTCGGCTGTCTGGTCAGTCTTAAAGCCCAGGCTCTTCTTGCCAACCCGGCGGCCGATGATCTTTTCGAGGCCGACAAAGGCGCCGCCGACGATGAACAGGATGTTGGTGGTATCGACCGGCGTGAATTCCTGGTGCGGGTGCTTGCGTCCGCCTTGCGGTGGAACGTTGGCGACGGTGCCCTCGAGGATCTTGAGCAGCGCCTGCTGCACGCCTTCACCGCTCACATCGCGGGTGATGGAGGGGTTCTCGTCCTTGCGGCCGATCTTGTCCACCTCGTCGATGTAGATGATGCCGGTCTGGGCGCGTCCCACGTCGCCGTCGGCGGCTTGTAGCAGCTTGAGGACGATGTTCTCGACGTCCTCGCCGACATAGCCGGCCTCGGTCAAGGTGGTGGCGTCCACGATGGCGAACGGGACATCCAGCATCTTGGCCAGCGTCTGCGCAAGCAGTGTCTTGCCGGTGCCGGTCGGGCCAATGAGCAGGATGTTGGACTTCGACAGCTCGACTTCGGAGTTGCGCTGCCGGTTCATGTGGATGCGCTTGTAGTGGTTGTAAACGGCGACGGCAAGCTTCTTCTTGGTCTGCTCCTGCCCGATGACGTACTGGTCGAGGAAGGCCTTGACCTCGTGCGGCTTGGGCAGATGGTCGGGAGCGGCGGCGGTGTGCGTTTCGGAGCGGTCGTCCTCGAGAATCGAGTTGCAGACGGCCACGCACTCGTCGCAAATATAGGCGCGGGGGTAATCGCTGGGCGAGGAGATCAGCTTCGCAACCGCATCCTGCGATTTATGGCAGAACGAGCAGCGTAGCGTGTCCTCTGAGCCTGACCGTGGTTTCACGTGAACTCCTTGACCTCAACGCATCCGTTCACGAGGGGACGCGTCCCCCGAAAAATCTCTCGCCAGTCGCAGGTCGTCAGTAC
>JBOGLI010000259.1:0-5266 GCA_050746165.1 Terriglobales bacterium
GGGATCGAAGGCGAATGCTCCAAACGCGATTTTCGCGGCGCGCAACATGGTTTCGATTAACTCGCCCCGGGAATTGCGGAGAACGATACACCAAATGCTTACGGATGTCGCGCCCAGGTGCTGAAACCGACATTTCTAAATGCTTTGGTTTTAGTCAGTTGGCTGTTAACAAAAAGTAAGTTGCGTTAGTTTGACTGGGTTGCCACATGTCCCGCACAGTGGCGCGCTGTGTGGGGGGCTCAACTGGGCAGTGAGCGACCGTTCGCATGCTCTCCAGCTGTTCCCTCTAGAAAATCTGCGCCGATCCGGCGCTCGAGGAGAGCTATATGCGCGCCCGCTTGCTCGTCGTTCTGCTCATCGGCACGGTTGCTTTCGCCGCCAAACCCCAATCGTCCTCTCTGCTCCCGGTGACCTCCTATCTCGCGGACACCGACTCGAACGGGAACCCCTTCTACATTCAAAGCGATGGCCTTGGTGCGTACCAAAACATCAGCGCTGGCACCGTCTCCGATCTCAACGTGAACTGGTCCCTCGACCTCAGTTCCTCCACCCGCACGGTGCAGGTGACGCTCTCCGATAACGTGATTCAGCCTGGCGATCTCTTCTATACGGCAACGGCGAATCCACCGTTCGCCGGTACGGAGCCGCAAAACGCGAAACTGCAAGTCGATTGCTTTCGCGTGAACCTGGACATGCTGATCATGCAAGCCGGCCAGACCATTTCATGCCCAGCCTTGGTGCGCCTGAATGAAACCAAGCTCAACTACTACCGGCTCGATATGGGCGAATTAACCAATGAAACGGAGACCACGTTGGTGAACGTTCAATGCAACACGGTTGCTTCCGATGGGAACTGCAACGACTGGTTCGTCGATCCGATCTCGGGCGGGAAAAGCCCCGGCAAGGCGGTCGCGCGCCTGGTTTTCGTCAATAGCAGGAACATTACAGGCGAAGGGGATTTCTATCTTACGTTCCATTACCACATCGCACGGCCGTGAGGAGCCTTCGGCGCTCGATTGAACGTGGAGAGTACTATGCGGTGGCAATTCACTACTTTGATCTTTCTCAGCTTGGCGTGCGTTTGCGCCGCCACCGCCCAGAATCGCGTGACCGTGGTCCAGACATCTCGCGATGCGGCGCCCACCCGGCAACGATTTCTGGATGCGCTGTCGGCGGCGGGGATTGAAATGCAAGTTAACGGCCGGCCGCTTCCGAGGATCGTGCTATTACAGACGGATCGGAAATCGGCCGCCGTTGCGGGAGTTCCCGAGGACGGCAAGGTCATTGCCCCGACTCTTCCCGGCCTGGACGGACCCCTGTACCTCGCCTGGACAGTGGGCACGGTGGACGACGCAAAACTCGCGGACGTGGCAGTCACGATCCTGAACGCCGCGTTTCTGGTCAAGCTAACGCCTGGCCAGCAGCTACTCGTGACCCGACGTGTAATTGCCCGTCTTGGAGCGACCGTTACGGCGGATTCGTTAGCGCGCCGCCAATGAGGCCTCGCGCGTTCCGCCCGCGATTTGCGAGCGATCCATCTGCTGCAGGCGATACTGCGCCATGGGATATCCCTGCGCCGCCGCCGCCTGGTAGAGTTCGCGGGCCATTTTTCTGTCCTTGGGGAGACGCTCGCCCGTCTCGTACATGCGGGCGATTTGGGTCTCTGCGAATGCCGACCCGTGCTCGGCTGCTTTCCGCAGCCACTGCATGGACGCCGGTAGATCGCGCTTCACGCCCTGGCCGTGCTCGTACATATCGGCAATGATCTCCTGCGCGGTGATGCAACCGTGTTTCGCTGCCGACAGGTACAGCTTTGCCGCTTTATGCGGGTCTTTTGCGGTTCCGCGCCCGGTCATCAGCATGTACGCGTAATTGGATTCGGCCGTCGGATCGTGGGCCGCCGCAGCCTCGCGAAGCCAGTGCACCGCGGTGTTGTCGTCCTGCGTCACGCCTTCGCCGTTCGCGAACATCATTCCGGCGTTGTTCTTGGCGGGCGCGTAGCCTTCCGACGCCGCGCGCAGGTACCACATCATCGCTCGCGCCGGATCGCGTTGTACCCCGCGCCCGTTCGCATACAGCACACCGAGATTATTCTGCGCTGCGTGGTTGCCATGGTCCGCGGCCATTTTGTACCAGTACGCCGCCGACTCACCGTCCTTCTGCACTCCCCGGCCCTCGTCGTAATCCAAGCCAAGCGCGAATTGGGCTTCCACGTCGCCCGCGTCGGCGCGCGCCACGAGCTTGTCCATTTTAGGATCGGTTGGGCCCGGCGGTGCCTGGGCCAATGTGTAAGACGATGCCGCTGTCGCGGCACACAAAAGCAATGCCATCCAGTACGGGGTTGCCACTTGCCTCACCCCCACCCACAAGTTGCTGGACACCGTACGCCTCGTCTACCTCCGTGTCAACTATGTTGACCGTTAAAGCCGGGCGGGACGCAACTTTGCGCGATCCCGGAGGTTTCTACTGCTATCAAGTTCCACCGTAAGGAGAACCGTGAATGCGTAAGTCGGTATTCATATTCCTGTTGAGCGCGGCGATTTTTGCTACCGCGGCGCTCGCCCAAAACGCTACCGCCGATGCCGGACAGCGCGGAATGCACGGCCCGCAGCGTGCCTTCCAGCAGTTGAACCTCACCGCCGATCAGCAGTCGCAACTGAAGCAGTTCACGCAGGACCAGCGCGCGCAGATGCAGGCCCTGCGCAGCAACGCCAGCCTGACGCCCGAGCAGCGCCAACAGCAGATCAAGCAGTTGCGCGAGGCCAACCATCAGAAGGTGATGGGGATCCTCACGCCCGACCAGCAGGCGCAGTTCAAGCAAATGCAGCAGCAGCGCCGCGGCCGCGCGATGGCGTTCAATCGCGGACGGCGCGTGGGCTCGTTGCAGGCTCTCAACCTCTCGCAGCAGCAGAAGGACCAGATGAAGCCGATCTTTCAATCGACTCGCCAGCAGGTCCAGACGCTGCGCGGCGATACGTCGCTCACGCCCGAGCAGCGGCGCGCGAAGGTCCAGGAGATCCGCCAAAACCAGCAAGCGCAGTTGCGCGCGATCCTGACACCCGAGCAGCAGCAGCAGTGGCAGCAAATGCGCCAGCACCACCATCGCGGCCAGCAGAACGCCACTCCTCCGCAGGGTTTCTGATCACTCGTTTGTTTCTCTCTCTCACTCGATCCGGACGGCCCGTGCCGTCCGGAATTTTTCTGTGCCGAGTGCCGAGTGCTTAGAAAACGTTGAACGGGCGCGACGATACTTCAAGCATTTCTCAGCCCAAAGCCTGAAGCCCAAAGCCTGAAGCCCAAAGCCTCTGTCTTTCGACCCCACTGCTACACTCTCCGAGTGCCCAGCGAACCGCGCTCCTCCAGCAATGTCCACGCCTTCGGCCTGACGTCGTTCTTTAACGACACAGCCACGGAAATGGCGTACTGGGTGCTGCCCGCGTTCCTGACCTCGATCGGCGCGGGTCCGGCGACGCTCGGCCTTATCGAGGGCATCGCGGAATCGGTCGCTTCTTTCGCCAAGCTCTTCTCCGGCTACTGGACCGACCGCCTGCGCCGCCGCAAGCCGCTGGTCGTCTCCGGATACGCGGTCGCCAACGCCCTCAAGCCGCTGCTCGCCATCGCGACGGTCTGGTGGCAGGTGCTGGTCATCCGCTTCGGCGACCGTTTGTCGAAAGGCATTCGCGGCGCACCGCGCGATGTCATGCTCGCCGAGTCGGTCGAGCCGGCGCGGCTCGGGTCGGCGTACGGGCTGCTGCAGGCGATGGATTCCGCGGGAGCGATCGCCGGTCCGCTGATCGCGTTGCTGCTGCTATCGCACGTCGGACTGCGCGGTGTGTTCTGGGCCGCGGCCATTCCCGGACTGCTCGCGGTTGTGGTCGTCGTGCTGTTCGTCCGCGAAACGCACGCGCATTTGCCGAGTCAGCGCACGGAAGCCGCGCCGTTGGCCAAGACTGCACTTTCCGCGACGTATTACTACGTCGTCTTCGCCGTCGCGCTCTTCTCGCTCGGCAATTCCAGCGACATGTTCCTGGTGCTGCGGGCGCAGTCGGTCGGCATCGGCGCCGCGTACGCACCTTTGCTGGGGCTGGTTTTCAATATCACGTACACGGCGTTTTCCTGGCCGGCGGGAAAGCTGAGCGACCGGATTCCGCGCCATTTGCTGGTATCGGCCGGATACGCCGTATTCGCCGCCGTGTACTGCGTCTTCGGACTCGCTCCCTCGCACGCCGCGATCTGGGTGATGATGTCGCTCTACGGCGCTTATTACGCGCTGACCGCTCCGGTGCTCAAGGGCATGGTCGTAGATCACGCTCCGCGCAACGCGCGTGGCCGCGCCTTCGGCATCTTTTACTTCGTGACCAGCGTAGCTGCGCTGCTATCCAGCATCGTGACGGGAGAGTTGTGGAAATACTTCGGTCCGCGGCTGCCGCTGTTGCTCTCGGCAGGACTGGCGGCGATTGCGGCGGTGTTGATCCTATTCGTGCCGAAACGCGTGAACGTGCAACTAACAACTAACAACTAGCAACTGTTCCTACGTTTCCTCGCGCAGCCGCGTTGCGCTCGCCGCGCTGATGGTGACCAAGACCAATTGCGCCAGGATTCCACCGGTCTCGTCGAGGGCGACGTCGCGCACGCTCGGCCCGCGTGTCGGATCGAAGGACTGGTGCCACTCGTCAAGTCCGGCGATGGCCAGCGTCCCGAGCAGCGCCAGGACAGCCGCGCGTCCAATCCAGACGGAAAACATTGCTCGCCACGAGAGGTTCGTGTGAGAAATACGCGCGCGCATCGTGACCCACCACGCGCGATAAAACAGGAAGCTCAACGTCGCATAGCCGACGAAGTGGCCGATCTTGCGGATGATTCCATGCAGCAGGTCGAGCTGCGGCACGCTCATCCCGGGAAAGAGGAAACGCAGCACCGGCAAAATGAATAAGCTGGTATGTGCCGACGATCCAAAGAAGGATTCGAGCACGATCACCGAAATCCAGAACGCCGTCAGCAGCCACGCGCGAACTACGGCCGCATGATTCATTCGAGCCTGTAATTCGGCGCTTCGCGCGTGATGAACACGTCGTGCACGTGGCTCTCGCGCACGCCCGCGGAGCTGATGCGGACGAAGCGCGATTTCTGATGCAACTCCGCGATCGTCCCGGCGCCGCAGTAGCCCATGCCGGAGCGCAACCCGCCGACCAGTTGATAGACGATCATCGACAACGGCCCGCGATAGGGAACGCGGCCCTCGATGCCTTCCGGCACCAGCTTGTCG
>JBOGLI010000260.1:0-2067 GCA_050746165.1 Terriglobales bacterium
AGGGCACGACTTCAGTCGTGCCGTAACTCAACCCCGTAAATGATGGGTGCCCCACACATCGCGCTAATGCGATGTCGGAAGCATTCCTGCTCTTGGGCGCGATGTGTGGGAAATCCTCTAGACAAAAAAAGCCGGTCCGATTTCCCGACCGGCCCTTTCCGTTACTGCTAAGCAATCAACTGCAGCCCGCGAACACCAGCGGCTTTGTCAGCGTCGCGTCAGTTCCCGAGGGCAGGCTGGTTGCATCGCTGGTGACGGTCTGTGGAGTGCACGTCGTGGTCGTGCCCTGCACTTTGTAGCTCGCGTCACCGGTAGCCTGGCTCCACGTAATCGTCGACCCGGCGGCCCCTACGTTCGGAGGCGCGCCCGGTACCTGCAATGTGAACTGCGCACAATCCGAGTTCGCAGTCAGGCAAACGGCAGGAGCCGTGGGCGCTGCGGTCGTCACCGTTGGCGTCGATGTCGTGCTGCCCACGACCGGGATAGTCACCAACAAGCTGTTGCCTGCGTCTTCGATCGCCGCGAGCGTCACCTGCGTGGCCACGCCGGCGGTGCTGCCGCTGTTCGACGTATCCGCTTCACCCTTAATCGACGACAGCGCGCGGTCGTCACCGTCCCCGTACTCGACGTGGTGTTGACCGGCAACATCTGCACATTCACTCCCGCACCCGCGGCCACTCCCGTTACTACCGCCGGGGCATAGCTCACGTTCTTGCTGCTGTCGTACGCCACCACGACCAGGTCGGCGTTGCCCGAAATCAGCAGCGGGCAGAAGTTGAATTTCCCCGTCACGGGATCGACCTTCACTTGTTGTTTCACGACATCGATGCCCGTCGTGGAGTCCTTCTGCTGCAGCGTGGCGATTGCCGTGAGCCCGACCAGGGCGGCGCCATTCTTATCGACCAACTGTCCGCTGATCAGGTTGCTCTGCAGCGATACCTCGCCTGCGAGCAATACTGGTTTCAGCCGGTACTGGTTGTTGCCCTGGATAACGATCGAGGCGCAGGCGTCGAAGTGAACATCCAGGTCCTTCGTCTGTCCTGAGTCCACGGTGAACTGCCCGCCCGCGATCTGGCCGGACGGAATCTTGATGCCCGTTTTGTCCTGGCTGGAAAGTTGCAGTGCCTGCGGCGTGTTGCTCGAATCGTTCGCCAGCATCACGCAATTCGGTCCCGCATTTCCGCATGAACTGTTATTGCCGGTGCTCGCCAGCATGATGCGGATCTGTTGGTAGGACCCGGCCCCCAGGCTGACCGCCCCATTGCTCAACTGTGCCAGAAAGCACTCGTTGTTCGCGTTTCCCAAGAGGTCGATCGTCTTCGGCGTAATGCCCGGCGTCAGGTCAACCCAACTGGAATCGCCGGCCGCGGCCGTCGAACTCTGGTTGATCTGCACGTCGGTCACGGTGACGTACACATGCGAGAAGACGCCATTGGGCGGTCCGCAGGTCGTCGGATCGCTTAGCACCGTGGTAATGCTGCCCACCGCCGCTGATTTCGACGTGGTGGTGGCGCCGTTGCCGCTGCAAGCCACCAGCAGTGCAAGGGCGGCGACGATCACAATGACGCTAGCGATGAGAACCGTCTTGCGTATACCCATACTTCTACTTCCTCCATTTTGAAAAGAAGTGTTGCGAGGAGAGCACGTGCGCGAAGCGGGTTCCGACATGCGCGCGGAGCAGGCCACAAAGACCAAACCGCGCATTCTCCTCAGGGACTCGGGGCCGAAACCATGAGTACTGCACGCTTTAGACCAGTGCCGCCGGCACAAGCCCAGTTTGTCGAAGTCACGCCGTAAATCGGCGCATTAAAAGAATTTATAAATCTAAGGAGGCCTGGCGATCCGGATGTGTGCGGCTCGAGCAAGGTTGCCGCGGAGCAAAAACTTCGCTCCCGCGGCCTATTTCTTTATATTTACGTGTTGGTTACTATTCCCGGCGCGCACGAAAGGCCGATGCACCGCGGGTTTCGGGGGACAGCCCAATCATTTCTTCTTCGGCGGGACCTTGGCGCCTTTCTTGCGCGCCTTTGACAGCCCGATAGCGATCGCCTGCTTGCGGTTCTTGTG
>JBOGLI010000261.1:0-4627 GCA_050746165.1 Terriglobales bacterium
AAATCCAGAAGAACGCGTTCATCGGCCGCCGGTGCAAGATCTCGAGTCATACCTTCATCTGCGAGGGTGTGACAATCGAAGACGAAGTATTCGTCGGACACGGCGTCGTCTTCATCAACGACATTTACCCACGCGCGACCACTGACTCCGGCGGGCTGCAAACCGAGGCGGACTGGGCGGTGGCGAAGACCCTGATCAAGAAACGCGCCTCAATCGGGTCCGGAGCGACTATCCTCGCGAATATTACCGTTGGCGAAGGCGCGATTGTCGGGGCGGGCGCGGTGGTCACCAAAGACGTGCCCGCAAACACCATTGTGGCGGGAAATCCGGCCCGCATGCTGCGCAAGATTGAAAAGGCGGTGGAAGCAAAATGAGCAATCAAAATATTCCTTTTCTCGATCTCATTACTCCTCATAAAGAACTGGAAAACGAACTGGTCGCGGCATTCCGTGCGGCCCTCAGCAACGCCGGCTTCATCGGCGGACCCGCGGTAGAAGGCTTCGAGAAAGAGTTCGCGCAATTCTGCGACACGCAGCACTCGGTCGCGGTTAACAGCGGCACCGACGCATTGCGGTTCGCGCTGATAGCCGTAGGGGTAAAGTCGGGCGACGTTGTCGTAACCGTTCCGAACACCTTCATTGCCACGACCGAAGCAGTATCGCAGGCGGGCGCGACGCCGGAATTCGTCGATGTCGACGAGCGCACGTACAACATGGATCCCGCAAAGCTGCGCGCCTACCTGGAGAACGGCTGCCGCAGCGAAGGCGGAAAGCTGATCAGCAAGCGCAGCGGCAAGCCGGTGGTCGCCATCCTTCCTGTTCACCTGTACGGCCAGATGGCCGACATGGACGCGCTTCTCGAGATCGCGGACAAGTACAAGCTGATCGTGATCGAAGACGCATGTCAGGCCCATGGCGCGGAATACTTCTCCAAGCGCGACAACAAATGGCATCGCGCCGGTTCGATGGGTGTTGCCGCCGCGTTCAGCTTTTATCCGGGTAAGAACCTGGGAGCGCTTGGCGAGGGTGGGGCGGTCACAACGAACAATGAAGCGATCGCGCGCACCTGCAAAATGCTGCGCGACCACGGCCAGGCGAAAAAGTATTACCACGATATCGAGGGCTACAACGGCCGGCTTGATTCGATTCAGTGCGCGTTTCTCAGCGTCAAGCTGAAACACCTGGCAAACTGGAACGAGCAGCGGCGCGCGGCGGCGAAGCGATACAACGAAGGATTCGCCGGTAACCAGTCTGTGGTCGCGCCCTTCGAGGCAACGAATTCGAAGGCCGTCTATCACCTTTATGTCGTGCGTGTGCAGAACCGGCAAGAGCTGCAGACGCAACTCGGCGAGCAGGGAATCGGCACGGGAATTCATTATCCGGTTCCGCTGCACGAGCAAAAGGCATACGCACACCTGGGATATAAGACTGGTGATTTCCCTGTCACCGAGAAGGTAACGCCGCAGATCGTATCGCTGCCGATGTTTCCGAACCTGACGGCAGAGCAGCAGGCAAATGTCGTTGAGAGCGTCAAGGCCGTGGCGCAGAACGCAATGGCAACCGCGCGATAACGGCAGGATGACACTCCCGACGATGAAGCCGAACCGCATCCTGATGATCGTCCAGAACGCGCCGTACCCGCAGGACCCGCGGGTGCGCAACGAGGCCCATGCCCTTGCCGAAGCGGGTTATGCGGTAACGGTGCTGGCGCCACGCAGAGGCGACCAGCACTGGAGCGAGACGAAGAACCAGGTCAACATTTACCGGTTTCCCACTCCGCCTTCAGGAAAGGGAGCCATTGCGTATGGGATTGAGTACTTCTATTCGCTGGTCGCGATCTCGATCCTGACATTCTGGGCGTATCTGAGACGGGGCTTCGACGCGATTCACGTCGCTAATCCGCCGGACGTGCTTTGCCTCGTCGCCATGCCGTACAAGCTGCTCGGCAAGCGGTTCATCTACGATCATCACGACCTTTGTCCGGAGCTGTACATTGAGCGTTTTGGCAACAACGGTTCGCTGGCTCTGCGCATGCTCTACAAGTTCGAAAGACTGTCGTGCCGGCTGGCGGACCAGGTCATCACGACTAACAGCTCGCACCAGGCGCTTGAGATAAAGAGGGCGAACATCGCGCGCGAGAAGATCGCAATCGTGCGGAATGGCCCGAAATTGAGCCGCTTGCAGACTAGGACGGCCCCGGATGCGGAACTTCGGGCGAAATCCCCGAACATCATTATGTATGCCGGCATTACCGGTTTCCAGGACGGTTTGGACCATCTCTGCCGGGCAATTCGGCGCCTGCGGTTTGACCTTGGGCGGGAAGATTTCTGCTGCGCGATCGTGGGCGATGGCGATGCGATGCCGGATATCAAGCGGATGGTGGTCGAGCTGAAGATCGACGATAAAGTTTGGTTCGCCGGGTGGATCAACGATCCCGAGCAGTACGCGAAGTACGTGGCAACCGCCGATATCTGCGTTTCGCCGGAGCCGTCGAATCCCTATAACGACTGTTCGACGCTGATCAAGATCATGGAATATATGGGCGCGGGCAAGCCGATCGTTGCCTTTGATGTGCCCGAGACCCGCAACAGCGCCGGACCAGCCGCGATTTACGCGGCCAATAACGACGAACTGGAGTTTGCAAAAGCTCTGCAGCGGCTGATGGAAGACGCGGCGCTTCGTGCCGAAATGGGTCAAGCCGGACGAGCCCGTATTGAAAAAGAACTTGCGTGGGAATACTCGGCAGCAAACCTTCTGACCGCGTACGCGGGAATGTTCGGTAAGCGCGTCCTGGTGGAGTCAACCTCGGCGTAGGACGAATCGTCCACGCTCCAACCTTCTGTTTTTGAATAGGAATACTGCTTTGACGGGAACCAAGTCACAATCCGCCGCGATTGATCGCACGTTCGAAGAACTCGGGGGGGCCATCCAACGGCTTCAGACCTGGGTGGAAACCCAGGACTACAAGGGCTATGAGCCTTTCGACGGCCTATCGTCGTGGGCACGTCCTTTGGCGTTCGGCAATATTTTCGCCGAGCGGCTTCTCATGCAGGCGATCCGGCAGTCGCCGTGGAACCTGCGGCCGCTAATGGGCGTAAAGCCGAAAGATTCGACCAAGGGACGGGGCTACATGGCCGCCGGATATCTTTCTCTTTACCGCACGTTCCAGAAGAAGGAATACCTGGAGAAAGCGACGGCGTGCCTGGAGTGGCTCGACAAACATAAGGTGCAGCGCTTCGCGGGCCACAGTTGGAGCAATCATTTTGATTTCGTGTCGCGCGGAGGCGGGTACACTTCGGATGACCCGATCATCGTCTGGACTTCGTTAATCGGCCAGGCATATCTGGACGCATACGAGATCACCGGCCGCAAGTGGTTTCTCGAGATCGCGGACAGCGTGTGTAGCTGGATCATGGACCTGCCGCGCGAGAAGACAGACCGCGGCGACTGTCTCAGCTATCTGGCGCACGTGCAAAGCTCAATTCACAACTCCAACATGCTGGGCGCAGCGATGCTGGCACGGACCGCCAAGCACACGGGCAATAAAGAGTATGCATCGGTGGCGCGGTCGGCGATGGATTACAGCTGCTCGCGGCAACTTGCGGACGGCGCGTGGTGGTATGGCGAGGACCCCAAATATCATTGGGTCGATAATTTCCACACCGGGTACAACCTCAACAGCCTGCACTGTTACATCGTCTCGAGCGGCGATCGGACCTATGAAGAGAATGTGAAAAAAGGCCTCGCGTATTACAAGGCGAACTTCTTCGAACCGAACGGCCGTCCGAAGTACTACAACACGCGGCCTTATCCGATCGACATTCAGTGCGCGGCGCAATCGGTCGAGTCGCTGGCCCACTTCAGCGTTCTTGATCCTGAGTGCATGCCCCTGGCCATCAAGGTGGCGAAGTGGACGATGGAAAACATGCAGGACCGTAAGGGATATTTCTACTACCGGCAATATCCGCTGGTGACTGCAAAGACTCCGATGCTGCACT
Source organism: Terriglobales bacterium (assembly GCA_050746165.1). Taxonomy (GTDB): domain Bacteria; phylum Acidobacteriota; class Terriglobia; order Terriglobales; family Acidobacteriaceae; genus DAISJI01. The sequence continues at coordinate 3,998 of JBOGLI010000261.1, forward strand.
GGGGACAAGGGACCATGTTCAAGGGTCTGGCAGCGCTGTTGGAGAATATGAAGAAGGCGGAAGATGCTGCGCCGGCGGTGGCGGGCGCGCGGGCAGTATCGGTCCAATGACGACGTCAACCTCATCGGCAGCCATGGGAACAGCGACAAAAGGCATAGATCGCGTTTCGGTCAGTTCCGCCGCGCCTGGTACTCGGCCCGTGGTGCTCATATCCAACGTTGTCATGCACTACCGCGTGTCGGTGTACAACTATTTTCACAAGCGATTCCGCGACGCCGGGTACGAGTTTTCGGTCCTGACGGATCGCCTGCAAGGCGAAAACCAGCGCGGGTTGGACTTCTCGTTACAAGAAGTGCCGTTCCGATTTTCGCAATACAAGAGAGCGCTTTCTGAGATCGATCCCGCGGCGGTCATCATTTTTCTTCACCTCAAGGACCGCGTGCTGTGGCCGCTGATTCACTGGCTGAAGTGGAAGAATATCCCCTTCGCATTTTGGACCAAGGGAGGTAACTGTGACGCAAAAGGGAGCTGCCTGCGTCACGAGCTGTTCAACTACGTGCACGCGTGCAGCGATGCCCTGATTCTCTACGCGGATTCCTGCCGGTCCTTTATCAAGAAGCGGTATCAATC
>JBOGLI010000262.1:0-2015 GCA_050746165.1 Terriglobales bacterium
GAATTATAGAAGCTGCCTCCCTGTTCCAGGTTCACGTGGGTGGGCAGCCCCGTGTAATAGGCGAAGACAGGGTAATTGAAATTCACGTACAGCGCCGCCGATGGTGCCGCGATTCCTTTCAGGTAATCGGAGGCCGCCGCCTCCTCGGAGACGTAGGACGAGATGAACGGATCGCGGAGCCGGGCAAAGGCCGGAGCACAGGTGTAGGCGAAGGCGGCGAATAGGAGGGCGATCGCGGTCGCGCGATATGCCAGCTTTCGCAAGATTACGAGTTGCGCGAGGCCGCATCCGGCTAACAGCAGCAATGGCGGTGCCAGCGGAAGGATGTAGCGTTCTTCCTTATGCGGGATGGCCATGTAGTAGCCGAGCACGATGACGATCCAGGCACAGAGAAACAGGCTCCAGGAGCGCAGCCAGCGCCATACGCCGGTGAGTCCCGATTCGGTGGCATGAGGTGGGCTGTTGCGCGTCAGAATTGGGCTCAACACCCAGAGCGCGACTCCAGCCACTGTCAGCCAGGAAAAAATCGCGGGAATGTGTTGCAAATAGTACGAGGGCGGATCGACGGAGCCGGCGACGTTTGCCCATCCATGTTGGAGCGTGGTCAGAAACCCGCCATAGCGCAGTCGCGACCAGGCGAGGTACGGCGTGAATGCCGCTAGAAACCCCACTCCAAAGCCAAGCACGGCGGCGACGCGACGTCTTGGACGCAGGCAAAGCAGTCCAAGCACGGCGATGGTCGGCAGCGATGCGAAACGCATCAGCACGGCCAATGCGCCCATCACACCCGCGCCGACGAACCACTTCATCGAATCGCGTTCCCCGCCCTCGACCAGCATCCAGAAGCACGCGAGCACGAGGGTGAGGGCGGGACTGTCGCTCAATAGCGTGTTCCCGGCAGTCACCAGAAATGGAAGAAATGCGAACAACAGCGCCGCAATCGCAGCCGCCGGCTTACCGAACAGGCGCCGCCCGATTAGACACAAGAAGAGAGGCCCGAGAGCATTCAGCAACGCGGTGACGATGGCGGCCGCGTAGATGCTGTGCCAGAGCAGGAAGACGGCGGCGAAGAGGATCGAAAGCAGCGGTGGCCGGCTGGCCAGCTCGGAATAGTTGTGGCGCGCGCCGAGGATGACCTCGGCATTTTGCAGATACACCGTTTCGTCCCAGTAGTGAGAGGTGGACAAGGGCCATACGCGGACGAGGAACGCCGCGACGACCAAGACGAGCAACAATATTGCTTCGACGGGCACTCGGCTGCGCGTAGGCTCGGTTGCGCCAGGCAGTGCTGCGCCTTGCGGCTGAGGATGGAGTTCAGTGGATGCCATCGGCCTAAAAAGTGTATTGGAGCGTCGAGTACATCGTATGCGTTATGTAGGCAGTACTTCCACCAATACTTGATACGGCGAAATACCCGTAGCCGAGCGACGACTTCAGCTTCGGCGTGAACTGGTAATCCCAGGCGGCGCGAGCGGTGCCATCCCAGCGGAACGATTGATTGAAGACTTCTTCACGTCCCAGAGATCCCCAGAACGAAACGCCTGACGATTTTGACAGCTTGAACTGCGTATCGCCGAGAGCTGCGTGCCGCATGAAGGACGTTGGAGTGAAGAATCCGGTGGTGCCCACGTGATCAAATCCGGAAATCGCAAACAGATACCCGGCCTGGACTTTCACGCGCTCCCGATTCAGCAGGTTCTGCATGAGCGAAATGTTGCCGCCGTTGTTCTGGTTGGAGTCCGAATACTGTTCGTGGATGTAGTCGAAATGCAACGTGGTGCCGCGCGTGATCTGCAAATTCGCCGCGCCGCGATATTGAATGCGGCTGATATCAAAAAGAATCGGCTGCGGCAGGTAGTTGATGAAGCGGCGGGAGACGTCGAAATCGAGCTGGAGTTTGTCGGTGACAAACAGCGTCGCGCCGCCACCTCCAATGGGCGAAGCCTTGCCGGCGCTGGACCAGTTGGCGCCGAACTCTCCGCGTAATTGCAGGCGGCTGTTCACCAGGCCGTAGG
>JBOGLI010000263.1:0-3778 GCA_050746165.1 Terriglobales bacterium
GCTTGGGTCATGCGCTTGTGGAAGCCCAGCAGCTTCTCCGTCAGCTCATGCTTGGAGCGAACAACCAGCTCCGCAGCGGCTGAAGGTGTCGGCGCGCGCAGGTCGGCGACGAAATCGCAGATGGTGAAGTCCGTCTCGTGGCCGACCGCGGAAATCACCGGCAACTCCGAAGCGGCGATCGTCCGCGCCAGCCCTTCGTCATTGAACGCGGCCAGGTCCTCGAGCGATCCGCCCCCGCGCGCAACCACCACGACGTCCACATTCTTTGCCCGGTTGAACCACTTCACCCCGGCGCCGACCTCGCTGGGGGCGGCCGCCCCCTGCACCTGCGCCGGGTAAATCAGCACGTTCACGCCGCGATGTCGGCGGCGCAGGATGTTGAGCATGTCCTGGATAGCGGCGCCGCGCGGCGAGGTGACGATGCCGATGCGGCGGGGAAATCCCGGAATCGCTTTCTTGCGCGCGCGATCGAACAGGCCTTCCGCAGCCAGCTTCGCCTTGAGCTGCTCGAACGCGACCTGCAGTGCGCCCGCGCCCTTGGGCTCGAGAAACTCGGCGGAAAGCTGCAGCTCGCCGCGCGATTCATACACGGTCAAACGTCCGCGTGCCAGGATCGCCATGCCGTCGGCGGGCTTGAAACGCAGCAGCCGCGCCTGCGAGCGGAACATCACGATGCGGAGCTGCGAGCCTTCGTCCTTGAGCGTGAAATAAAGATGGCCGGATTCGGCGGGGCGAAAATTGGAAACCTCGCCCTCCACCCACACGTCGGTGTACTCGCGTTCCAGGCGCGTGCGGACGGCCGAAACCAGGTCGCGGACGGTCCAGACGCGCCGCTGCGGTTGGGCCTCGAAGGTGAATCCTAGCTGGTCGGGCGCCGACATCAGCGCGAGTGTAGCATTTGAGGCACGAGGCACAAGGTCCGAGGGAGTGGTTTAGGATTTTGAGTCAGTGACTGCTACGCCCAGTGTCGAATCGCCGCGCGCGACATTTCACTGGCCACTCGCCGTTGGTACTCTCGTGCCGTTCCTGGTGGCTTTCTGGTTCGCGGCGTACTTCTTCCATCTGCCGGAGCGGATCGGCGGAAATTTTCCCAGCGCCTTCGCCAGCTTCGTATTGCTCTTCGCGCCCTTCTGGTTTTTCGGATTCGGCTTGGCGGAGCCGCTGGCGCGGAAGATTCGGTCGCGCTGGGCCCGCGTTCTTCTGCCCGGCCTGCTGGTGGTTCCGTATCTGGTGTTCACCGTTCCCCGACACGAGGCGCACGCGGTTTACCTCGCGATCTTTCTTGCGCTCCCGATTGGTCTCTCCGCGCTCATGGAGTTCGCACCACCGAACACTTCTGCATTTTCCTGGCAGGACGCGGTGGCCTTGATCCTTGCCGGAGCGCCCATCGACTTGCGCCTGCTGGGCAATTCGTGGCCGCATCCGGGTCTGAGCGCGATGCCCAAGCTGCTGCTGGTCGATACGGTCCTCTACGTGTACCTGGTGATTCGCCGCCTGCCGCGCGTGGGATTCGATTTCCGCGTGCGCGGGCGCGACCTGCTCATCGGGCTGCGCGAGTTCGCGTTCTATGCGCCCATCGCCATCGGGCTCGGCCTGCTCATGCACTTCATCCATCCAAACTTCGTGCGGCGCTCGGCGGCGGAGATCGCCGGCGCTTACCTGGTCACGTTCTTTTTCGTCGCCATTCCCGAGGAACTGTTCTTCCGCGGCTTACTGCAGAACCTGCTCGAGGGGCGGCTCGGGCGCACGCGCGCGCTCCTGCTGGCGGCGACCATTTTCGGTCTGTCGCACTTCAATAAGCCGCTGCCGTTCAACTGGCGCTATGTGATCATGGCGGCGATCGCGGGTGTGTTTTACGGCCGCTCGTGGCTCGACCGGCGCCGCGTGGCCTCGTCGGCGGTCACGCACTCCACGGTGGATGTGGTGTGGAGCTTGTGGTGGCGGTAAGTAAATTAGAATTTCAAAAGTGGAAAGCGATACGTGTGGCACCGGCTGCCCTCAGCCGGTGCGAGGTATGCTTGTACTTACTATTTACTTTTAGAATTCTACTTTTTTACTTTTTCCCGTCTTCCACCAGTGCGCTGACGATCTGGTCGATCGCCTGCATCGCCGTCGAGGCGGGGATGTGGTAGTTGTTCGCCATGATCGAGAAGGCGATCCGGTCGCCCTTCTCGGTGGTCGCGTACCCGGAGAGAGTGCTGACATGGCTCAGCGAGCCCGTCTTGGCGTCCACATTGCCCTTCTCGTTGCCATCTTTGAAGCGGTCGGCCAACGTGCCATCGGTTCCGCCTACCGGGAGCGACGAGCGGTACTGGTCGCCCCAGGGCTGCTGGCTGGCATAAAGCAGGAGCTTCACGATCGCGTGCGGCGTGACCAGGTTCTGGCGGGAGAGGCCGGACCCGTCGTAGAAAACGTACTCGTCGGAGCGAATATCGGCTCGCGATAGAAATCCGCGCAGAACTTCCGATCCGGCTTCGATCGTTCCCGCCGTGCCCTTCTCGCGCCCGAGCAGGCGCAGCAACAGCTCGGCGTGCAGGTTCTGGCTCTCTTTATTGGTCACTGTCACGTCATCGAGCAGCGGCTTCGAGAGGTAGCTTCCGAGCACCAGCGGCGGAATGGTGCGCATCGCGCCCGGAATATCGCCGCCGCCACTCTGCGCGCGTGCGGTCACGATAAACGTGGAAAGATTCGCGACCTCAAGATGCTTGGCGCGGGCTTTGCCATAAATCGTCACGCCCCGTTCTTCCAGCATGCGGCGGAAGACGCGCGCGGCGAAGTCGGCGGGATCGTCGATGGCTAGTGACTCGTGGAACCCGGGATCGTCGGCGGGAATAGTGCCCCACAGCGTGAGCAGGTGCGACCCCGGCTCGCGCGTGATGTTCACGTTCCGTGGCCCGGTACCAGCCGGCGTGGTCATGATCCGGTTGTCGAGCTGGTAGTAATCGGGGAACGGCTGGATATCGACGAACGCCTTTTCCCCCGGACTCGCGCCCGGCTGCACGCGCACGAACTGCACGTTGTCGTTAACCGTTAGGGCCGATACCGGAGCGCCCCATTCGCGGCTCATGTCGTCCTGCGACCAGCCGTCGGCGTAAGGCTCGAAAGCATAGAAGGTATCGTCGCCAATGATGTCGCCATCGACGAAGCGCACGCCCTTCTGCACGAGCTGGTCGGCGAGCTGCTGCAGCACGATCATCGGCGGCTCACGGTCGGCGGCGCCGTACTGGTACGGCAAAAGTCGGCCGCTGAGATTCGGATCGCCGCGCCCGACCAGAACCACGTCGCCGGAGAGGCGGCCGTACTTATCGAGCGTGCCAGTGGTCTCGACCGTGGTCTTGAACTGGTAGTCGGGGCCGATCAGCGCCAGCGCCGCGGCCGTAGTAAATAGCTTGGTATTCGACGCCGGGGTGAACAGCTTGTCGCCGTTATAGGTGAACAGCGTATTGCCAGTGTCGAGCGAAACCGCTTCGATCCCCCAGAAGCCGCGAGCCACGTCAGGCTGGCTCAGGATGGCTTCAATCCGCTCCCGCACCGCCTTGGATTCGTGGACCTTGTCCTTCACTTTTTCTTTCTTGGCTGCGCGGTGCACGGGTTTCGATTGTGACGACTTCGGGTGCGGGGCGGCGAAGGCCAACTGCACGGCGAGGAGCAGGACCACGAGAACGGCAGAGTAGCGCGCGCGAGACATGGGAGTGAACAGCACAGTTTACAACGAAAATAGGGGGAAAAGGCGAGGACCTAGGGGGCAAGGGACACGGGGCAAGGGACAGGGGACACG
>JBOGLI010000264.1:0-5176 GCA_050746165.1 Terriglobales bacterium
GCCCCAATGGCCAGCGCCAGCGTCAAAACGGCAACGGCAGCAAACGTCGGGCTACGACGCAGGGTGCGGAAGGCGTACTTCAGCTCGCGAGTCATCATGTTCTCTCAGACGTGGGACGGCGGAATTCGTTACCGGTGCGCGACCAGGAACCATACCAGCGCAAACGGCGCCGCAATGAGCGCCAGCGAAACCAGGGCGATCGCGAACAGAAATAGGCCATCCACAAGGAGGTTACGCGCGCCACGTCCCGCTTGTTCCCTTTGCAGAAGTGAAATATTCATGCGGTTCGATTTCCACGCTACATCGAAGGCGTCACCGACCAGCGGGATGGCGCCCACCAGGTCGTCGATGGCGATATTCACCATCATCCGCGCGATGGTGAGCCGCGACACCCCGCGCTGCCAGGCGGCAAATACGATAAGGAAGGAGAACAAACCGGAAATGACATCGCCCAGCACCGGGATCAGTCCGATCAGCGGGTCGAGCCCGAAGCGGATTTCTGTGCCCGGAATGCGCCAGGCGTCGTCAAGTAATCGGGCGAGCGCCTCGAGAACAACGTCATCGATCTGCGGCCCCATGCGGCTGCTCCCCGGCGGGATGATCTTGGGTTCAGGATGCGGATTGCGCGCGGCCATCAACCGTAGGATGCGCGTTCAGTGCTGCGGCGACAACTTGGGAGCGATGGAGTAATATTCCGCCTCCTGCGAGGGCATCATGAAAAAAGCTGTTGGATTCACCATCCTGTTGCTGGTCATCGCCTCCTGCACGGCCACCGCACAAACGAAGAAAGCGCCGAACCAAAACATGGTGGAAGCGGAATTCGCCGCCTGGAATTCGCACGACGCCGACAAGGTCGCCGCCTGCTACACGTCCGATGCGGATTACGAAGATGTAGCGTTCGGCCTGACGGTCCACGGCAAAGCGGAACTGCGCAAAATGGCAACCGATTTCTTCACCGCCGTGCCCGACCTCAAACTCGAGGCGGTCAGCACCTGGATGGCGAATGGCCACGGCGGCGCCGAGTGGATCTTCACCGGGACGGATGTCGGCCTCTTCAAGACTGGAAAGAAATTCTCCGTGCGCGGGGCAAGCCTGTTCGAAACCAAGGGCAACAAGTTCTCGCGCAACAAGGATTTTTACGATTCGGCAAGCATCATGCGGCAGGTTGGAGTCCTGCCGGAGGCAAAGGCTGCCGAGACGCAATAGGCGCGATCTGGCGCGCCGCCTGGTTTACGAATCTACACACATTCGCCAGTCCCCGGTCTTCTCCCCCGCGGTACAATCCCCTGCTTCCCATAAATCATCGCGCTTCGTGCGCCCGGAGTTCGCTCGTGCAACTTAAAAACGTGCGTCATCTCGCCGCATTTTTACTGCTCGTCTGCGCCGTTGCCGCCGCGCAGGTCCCCGCCGACATCGAGGCAAGAATCCGCCAGGAAGAAACTAATCACTCGCAGGTCATGCGCACCGAGCACTTCTTCACCGACGTCTACGGCGCGCGCCTGACCGGTTCGCCCGCCCACAAGGCCGCCGCCGAATGGGCGGTAAAGCAGATGATGGAATGGGGTTTCCAGAATGGCCACCTTGAGCCCTGGGATTTCGGACATCCCGGCTGGATGAACCTGCGCGCCAGCGGCTACATGACCGCGCCCACTCTCTCCAAGCTCGATTTCCGCGTCCTCGGCTGGACCAACAGCACCAAAGGCACGGTGAGCGCGGCGGCCATCAACATCGTTCCGCCGGAAAAGCCGAAGCAGCCCGACATGGACACCTTTATCGCTTCCGTTAAAGACAAGGTGCGCGGCAAGATCGTGCTCGTCGGCAAGTGGAGCGTCGTCCCCGTCACCTTCGACCCTCGTCCGCTGCGCATGGACGACAAGGCCGCGCACGACCGCTTCGATCCCAACAACCCGCGCGCCGGGCAGTTTCCCGAGCGCCAGCGCCAGCAGCCTGAGCCCGGGCAGCTCACGGGAGCGCAGATCAACGAGCAGATCGACGCCATGCTCGTCGCCAACGGCGCGCTGCTCCGCCTCAACGACGCACACATGGACCACGGACTCATCCGCGCCTTCAAGAACCGCACCTACGATGGGTCGAAGACGGTGCCCACCGTCGTGCTGCGCAGCGACGACTTCGGCCGAATCGCCCGCATCCTCGACGACGGCACGCCCGTGTCGCTCGAGTTCAATATCCAGAACCAGTGGTATCCCGAGGGAAAGACTTCTTACAACGCGGTCGCCGAAATTCCCGGCACCGACAAGAAAGATGAAGTCGTGATGCTCGGCGGCCACCTCGATTCCTGGCACTCCGCCACCGGCGCCACCGACAACGCAATCGGCGCCGCCGTAATGATGGAAGCGGCGCGTATCCTGCAGGCGATTGGCGTCAAGCCGCGGCGCACCATCCGCGTCGGCCTGTGGGGCGGCGAGGAAGAGGGACTGCTCGGATCGCAAGCTTATGTCGCGCAGCACTTCGGCACCTACGAAGACCAGAAGCCGGAGTTCTCCAAGCTCGTGGCGTATCTCAATGTCGATAGCGGCACCGGACGCATTCGCGGCGCCAGCATCTTCGGGCCGAAAGAAGACGCGGACATTCTCCGCACCGCCCTCGAACCGCTGTCAGATTTAGGATTCGCCGGCGCCATCGCGAACACCAGCCGGCGCCTCGGCGGTACCGATTCCACCTCGTTCGCCAAGGCTGGACTACCGGGCATCGGACTCGGCCAGGACCCGATCGAGTATTTCAACGACACCTGGCACACGAATATTGATACCTACGAGCGCATCGTGGAACCGGACGTGAAGACCTCGGCAATCATCGTCGCCTCCGCGCTTTACGAGCTGGCGACGCGCGATGACCAACTGCCGCGCTTCACCACCGCCGACATGCCTCCGCTTCCGAAAGAAGGCGAGCCGCCGGCACGACCGGCAACGACCGCGACTCCCGCGTCGGGTAGTAATAAGTAGCGTAACCAGTGGTGTGGCCCAGGCTGCCCTCAGCCGGGGTGACAATTCAGCGGCGGTCGGCACGGATCATAAACACACATGGGTCCCGGCGCCCCGCCGGGACTGAGCCTGAACTCGCGCAAACCTTCAGGGCCGCGGCCGCCCTTGGCTGCGGCTCATTTGTCATGCCGACGAAGCGAACCGTCCATGTATTCTTTTGCGATGCTTCTGCGCTGCGCTTTTCTCGTTCTGCTCTCCTCGTCCGCTCTCGCCCAATCGTCTCGCGACCTCTCCGCCGTCTTCTCCGATCTCACTCCCACCGATCCTGGCTGCGCCGCGCTGGTCGTGAACCACGGCAAGACCGTCTTCCAGCAAGGCTACGGCCTTGCCGATCTCGAAAGAAGAACTCCAATTACCCCCACGACCAACTTCCGTCTCGCCTCGGTCACCAAGCAGTTCACCGCCACGGCGATCATGCTCCTGGTCAAAGACGGCAAGCTCACCTACGACACGCGCCTCACCGACATCTTTTCCGACTTTCCCGCCTACGGCCGCGACATCACCGTCCGCAACCTGCTCAACCACACCTCCGGACTGCCCGATTACGAAGATCTGTGGGACAGCCAGTTTCCCAACACGCCTGCCGCTGAATTACCGCAAGTTCGCGATGCGCAGGTGCTTCAGCTCATGAAGTCGCAGAGTAAGGGCAAGTTCTCCCCAGGCACGCGCTTCTCCTACAGTAATTCGGGATATTCCGTGCTCTCGCAGATCGTCCAGAAAGTTTCCGGCCAGCCCTTCGAGGACTTTCTGCACGCGCGCATCTTCCAACCGCTCGGCATGACCAACACCGTCGCCTTCATCAACACGCGTAACTCGGTCTCGAACCGCGCCTACGGCTATCGCAAGGACAACGGCCGCTGGATCTTTAGCGACCAGAGTTCGACCTCGGCCGTGCTCGGCGACGGCGGCGTGTACTCGTCGCTCGCCGATTTTCAGAAATGGATCGACGCCCTTCGCACCCACAAGCTGCTCACCGCGGCAGAGATGGCGCCCGCGCTGACACCGGGCAATGCGCGCCAATTCGACCCGCCCACATCGGAAGAATTTGTCCGCTATGGATTCGGATGGTTTCTGGATCCATACAAAGGTCACCGCCGTATGTACCACTACGGCGAGACTATCGGCTTCCTCACCAACATCCAGTACTTTCCCGACGATGATCTCGGGATCGTGGTGCTCTGCAATCGGACGGATGTCCCGCCGGAGAGGCGGGCAATGAAGATCGCCGACATGTTCTTGAGCGTCAAGAATGAGCGGTGAGTGGCTCGTTATTGGTAATTGGTTGTTCGTTATTGGTATCCATCAAAGAACAACGCGTCCCGCCGATTACCAACAACCAATTACCAATTACCAAGAACCTTCAAGCCGCATGAATCCGCCCGAACACTTCCATCATGTCCACTTCGCAGAGTAGCGAATCGACAAAGTCGAGAAACTCGTCGCCGGGATTAATACTGCGCGCGCGGCACTGGTCGAGCACAGCCAGCGCGTCGGAAAGCTGCGCCGCGAGTTCCAGCGGGTCTTGGTGGATGGCAGCGCGGAATTCTGGCATCAGCGGTTGCTCTTGTGTGGCGGTCATCATGCCGACGTTATAGCGGCGCCACGGGGCTTCCTGCATGGGATGGCGTCACATTCCCCTGTGACCAGTATCACAGGGCGCCCGGACGCCCCGGCAGCACACCCTTCACGCTTTTGTCATTCCGACCCTGCGGCACAGCCCTGAGGCGCAGCCGAAGGGGAGCAATCTGCTTTTTTGTCCTTGTTCCACTCTGGAACTTGACTTACTTTTTTTCGCGTCCATCGCGTCCCTCGGGTGCAGAATAGCGGCAGAGGAACGTCCGGGAGGCAGCCATGGATCTGGACCTGCAAACTGTTCTGGCCTTGTACACCATGCGCGAGCGGACGCGCCGCTGCATCGACGACGATCTGCTGTGCGACACGGAAGAAGAAACGTGTGCTGAGTGCGGCGGGGTGCTGTTCGAGGACGAGAACGATCCGTTCACCCTGAGCTGTCCTGATAGCGACCTGGTCCCGCACTAAGTGCGCGACGCGACCTCTGCCTCCCTGCCGCGGCTCTGCCGTGTGCGCGCCAGTTCCATCTATACCCAAATCGATGCCGCGATCATCAGCGGAGAGGAATAGAACCCCGGCGCCGGGCGGGCGAAATGCACGGT
>JBOGLI010000265.1:0-5233 GCA_050746165.1 Terriglobales bacterium
CTGCTCATGTCATTAAAAATGGCGGCAAAGGAATGGCTGTCGCGCTGGTAAAAGGTGTAAACGCCGACCTGCAGATCGTTCCTCGGCAAGGTCGCACTGAAACTGACTTGTCCCCCGGCGTAGTCAGAGGCGCGGCGGTCGGTGGTCGCCACCGGCATATCGTTCGGGTTAGCTTCGTAGTTGGCGCTGTTGTAGTGGTAGAAGGGCGAAACCGTAAGCAACAGCTTCGGGTCGAAGGTGTGCACCCAGGAGAAATTCAGGATCGCATCGCCCTCATGCTGTCCGTCGCGCAGGCCGCTGCTGTCATATTGCGAGTTCTCGAACGAGTTTGGATTCGGATCGTACGGGACCTGGTAGTAGTCCTTGCGCAGCGAAGTCACCAGCCGGAGTTGGTTCTTCGGATCGGCATTGAAAATCAATGAGCCAAACCCGCCATATCCGTTTTCCACGTCGTGGATGATCTGCCGTACCGCGGGTTGCAGGCCGAGATCGCTGCGGTTTCCGTTCAGGCTGGCGTAATAGGCGAAGCGCTCGGTGTGGCTGCCGAAATTAATCTCGTCGTTGGTCTGATGAAAGTTTCCGTAGCTGGCGACCACTTCGCCCTCGTTGTTGCGCTCGAAGCCGGTGCGCGGCGCGATGTTGAAGACGCCGTACGTGCGATCACCCAACTCCGCGCCATAGCTGCCGCGGTCCGCTTCCAGGTAATCGATGTCCTTGGGATCGAATTGCGGACCGATATTGCCGGCAATGTTGGTGTTCGGGACGGGAACGCCATCCACCAGCCAACTGACCTGATGGCCGCCGCGAATGTGCAACTGGTCGTGCGTGATGTAGGCGCCCGGAACGTAATCGGTAATCATGGCGAGACTGTTGGTGCGGTCGGCGCCGGGCGTCCGTTCGACGTCCATGCGGCTCACCAGCGTGGTCGGGGTCGCGGTGTCGCTCGGTGCGGTTTCGGGAGCGGCTGACACGGTAACGTTTTCCTTCCCGCCGGCAATATTCAGAGGAATGTGCACAACCGGTTCGCTATTGGCCACGACGACGATGTCCTGCTCCGCCTGCTCGAATCCGGGGCTGGAGACGCTGACCGAGTATTTGCCAATCGGAACTGCATTGATGGTGAATTCGCCATTGCTGTTGGTGGTCGCGACCTTGGACCAATCCGAGGTCTTGTCCTTCAACGTCACGAGCGCGCCCTGCACGGGCCGGTGTTGCGGATCGTGCACGATGCCCCTCACCGCGCCGAATACGCTTGCGAGAGCTACCGCCGGAATCATCAATAGAATTGCGACGACAACCACGAACTTGCGGATCATGCCTTTCTCCCCTGCGAGACCATGGTTTATTCCAACTACGCGCATCTGCCCGAAGCTGCTTTGTCTTTGAAACGGCAAACCGCACGCGATTTGCAATGCGCGTGCAGGCGCGAAATGCGCACCCGGTTCCACTCAGACTTTGGCGAGGTATTTAGGCGACGGCGGGCTGGCCGCGATCGGTGTGCGAAGAGAAGCCGGCGGAGAGAAAGACCAAAGATTCGTGAGCAACGACCGCCGAAAAACGAAGCAAAAATGATAGCGGAGTCTGTGGCGGTAACGTGAAGTAGCCGGTGGCCGTGGAGCGGACGCTACGGCGGATCGGGCAAGTCTGCGGCAGAGTGCCGACAGCCGTGGAACTGTTTTCGGCGGAGGACATTTCGGCGTGCGTCATCATGCAGTGATGCATGCCATCGCGACGGCAACAAGCCGGCAGCGATTTCGCATACGCCGCGGTGGCAAATGGCTCAAGGATTGCCATCAGCACCACGACGGTCATCAGCGCTGAAACAGTCTTACGCATCCTCATCCACGCCCACTGAGATGACTCTACACTGCGGAAAGTAGCAAAAACAAGGAACGGAATTACTAGCCTTCCGATGGCGTATGGTGGCGTCCCCGCACCACGATGTCGAAGCGGTACGTCGTCTCGCCGACAGCTTTTCCGATCACTCGCTTCCGTTCGTCTTCCGGAATCAGCAGGTGGATGTAGTCGCTCGCGTTCAGCGGCTCGCCGGGAAAATACATCTGCGTTACAAGTCGCACTCCGCCTCCGAGGATGGAGAAATGCACGTGCGGCGGACGCCACCACGCGATGTCGCGTCGCGCGATGTACGCGCCCGGCTTAATCGTGCGCAACGAGTATTCGCCATGCGCATCGGTCAGCAGCCGCCCTAAGCCGTAGAAGTTTGGGTCCAGCGGCGCCTCGGAGTTCCCTGCGTCGAGCGCATGAGAATAGCGTCCGTGCGTATTCGCGTTCCAAACTTCTATCAACGTGTCGCGCACCGGCCTGAGGTCCTCGTCGAGCACGCGCCCGGTTATGACGATCGCCTGGCCCAGCGCCTGCGGCCGGCCGGGAGCAATACGAGTCAGGTCATTTTCCCCCGCGCGGATCGCCGGAATGGGAATGCATGACGCGAATCCATCCCACGCATCATCGGGAATCCGCAGCAGTGGCTGGCGCGGCGTCCTCGCCTCGCTCTCCGGGTCGTTCTCGACGACGTCGAGGCGGCGTCCGCGATTTCTGGCTGTTTGGGGCGCACTCACCTGCTCCTCCAATGATCGAAAAACGGCGTCTCGCGCTCGCCGCGCAGGTGAATGTCCAGGCGGTACGACACGATATCGCTTTCCATGTCTGTAAGTTTTTGCGCGATCAGTCGCGCCCGAACTGCCGCATCGACACTCGTAAGCAGCGGGTCCGCTTCGTTGAGCGCTTCATCGGAGAAGAAGGTGTGCGTGTACAGCCGATCAACGCCTGACGCAAACAAAGTGAGCCTCAGATGCGGCGCGCGCTGGATTTCCTTTGCGTTCCTTTGCGTCCTTTGCGGTGAAATGCGGTGCGCGCCGGGTTTGATTGTCAGGAATCGGAACTCGCCCGTGGCATCTGTACAGACACGCGCGAAGCCCTCGAAGTGCGGATCGAGCGGCCTCTCCGATTGGTCCAGCGGATGGCGGTAGCGTCCCGCGGCATTCGCTTGCCAGAACTCCAGAATCGCGTGCTCGACCGGCAGGCCTGCTTCGTCGAGCACTCTCCCGGACAGCGAAATTGGCTGCCCTTGCGGACGGTGCGCGAGCGAGGGCGCGATTCGTGCCAGATTCTGCGGCATCTGGTGGACAAAGATTCCGGGGAAGAACGGGCCTACCGTCGATTCCGGTGTGAACGCAGGCGAGTCGACGCGGCGCGATTGCTTATCAACTTCATCCATGACCGCGGTCCCCACCGCCGCACGATCACCGCTTCAGTTCCGTAGGCACCGACCTGAAACGAAATCGACGCCTTTGGCCCGGCATGGTAGCAGCCTGGGGTGATCTATCCAAGGCGCGCTTATCGTGCGCACGTGATTTCTTCATTGCGCACCTCTGCAATTGCGGGCAGAATGTCGCCACTCTTCGACAACCAAATCCGCCCGCGCGCGGCCCGGCCCTGTTTCACGATGTGTGGGAATTCAGCGAATTCAAGAAAGACGGAAGGAAGTCATGAAACGCTCAATGGCAGCGCTCGTCGTCTGTGTCTCTGCGGTTGTGTGCGCGTTCGCGCAAAAGCCCGCGGCCCCTGCAACACAAAACAAGCCCGCCGCGGCGCACGTGCGTACGTACTTTCTCGCCGCGGAAGAGGTCGAGTGGAACTACGCGCCGCGCGGCAACGACGGGATGATGGACATCGACTTTACCAGCTACAGCAAAGCCTTTACCGAACATTCGGCGAACCGCATCGGCACCGTATACCGCAAGGCCGTCTTCCACGAATACACCGACGACACTTTTAAGACGCAGAAGCCTCGTCCCGCCGAACTCGCGCACATGGGACTTCTCGGACCGGTGATTCGCGCCGAGGTTGGGGACACGATCAAAGTGGTATTCCTGAACCGGACGGCATTTCCGTTCAGCATTCACCCGCACGGCGTCGCCTACAACCGCGATTCCGAGGGCGCCATGTATGCCGACGGTATGGAGCATCCGGAAGCGAACGGCCTGGTTCCTGCCGGCAAGCAACACACATACACATGGGAAGTTCGTCCCGAAGCCGGTCCTGGTCCGAATGAAGGAAGCTCCAAGGTCTGGCTGTACCACTCGCACAATTTCGAACCGAAGGACGTGAACGCCGGCCTGATCGGCCCCATCGTGATCACCCGCAAAGGCATGGCCCGCGCCGATGGATCGCCGAAAGATATCGCCCACGAGGTCTTCGCCCTGTTCATGATCATCGACGAGAACCAGAGCCAGTACCTCGACGCTAACGTCAAGGCCCACATCGACGATCCCTCTAAGATCAATCACGCTGACTACGTTCCGCTTGATCCCGAAGGGAACGGCGATCTGTCGCTCGGCACCGGCTACGCCGCCGCCAACATGAAATCGACCATCAACGGCTACATGTTCAGCAACAATCCCTTGATCACCATGCGCAAGGGCGAGCATGTGCGTTGGTACGTCATGACGATGGGGATCGGATTCAACTTCCATACGCCGCACTGGCATGGCAACGTGGTGAAGTACAAAGGCGAGTATCTCGACGTGCTGCCCACGATTGGACCCGCACAGGCGCTAACCGCCGACATGATTCCGGATCGCGTCGGAACGTGGATGTTCCACTGTCATGTGGACGACCACATGAAGGCGGGCATGCAAACGGTTTACGAAGTCACCGACGCGCTGCCGCGCAAGACCGCTGCCGCCACGGCCTCGGGGCGCTGAATGTCGGGCCGGCTTTCGATGCAAATCGGCAGCCGGCCCGCCCTACTCTGGTGCAACCTTCCCTCAACGGATACCTACGCTCGCAAGACGCTGACTCTTAAGCATTTATAGGCGCGACAAAGCCGTTTTCCCGATGGGATTTCGGCTCTCCCGTGTGTTAAAATGAACAGTGTTCCGGCGGCGCATAAGTGCAAGAAAAAACAGTAAGTTGAGCGGATTTTTTGCGGTCCCGAATTCGGCGTCCGAACGCTCTTTTTGTGTCCGATAACCGGAGAAAAAACGGAGTGGCATGGCGAGCAAAGAAAACGGAATCAACGCCACCGCAGCGGCGGAAGCGAAGCTGAAGAACGGAAAAAACGGCGTGACCAACGGCAAGACGAGCGGTAACGGCCACGCCAACGGCGAGTACAACGCCGATAGCATCAAGGTCCTGGGCGGCATGGAAGCGGTCCGCCTGCGTCCGGCCATGTACATCGGTTCCACCGGCGACATGGGCCTGCATCACC
>JBOGLI010000266.1:0-5597 GCA_050746165.1 Terriglobales bacterium
GCGGTGGAGCAGCCGCATCGGCCCGAGGTTCCCTGTGCGCAGCGCGCGCCCGGCTCCGAGTCGGATCAGAAGCCGTGCTTCGATGAGCCTGTCAGAGCGCCACGGACAAAAGATTAGCTCATTCATCGAGGAGAAAAGCATGAGTCTGGAGCGGCGCAGCGAGCAGGCCTGTTTCGGCGGGCGCATGGGGTTCTACGGCCATGCATCCGATTCCACGCGCAGCGACATGCGCTTCGCGGTGTACCTGCCCCCGCAGGCCGCGCGCGCCAAGGTGCCGGCGCTGTACTACCTGGCCGGGCTCACGTGCACCGAGGAGACCTTCATGATCAAGGCCGGTGCGCAGCGCCTCGCCGCCGAGCATGGGCTCGCGCTCGTGGCCTGCGATACCAGTCCGCGCGGCCTGAATCTGCCGGGCGATTCCGCTTCGTGGGATTTTGGAGTGGGTGCGGGTTTCTATCTCGATGCCACGGCCGCGCCGTGGGCGAGCAACTACCGCATGGGCAGCTACGTCAACGACGAACTGCCGCGCCTGGTCGAGGCCAATTTCCCGGTCAGCAGCCAGCGCCGCGGCATCTTCGGACATTCCATGGGCGGGCACGGGGCATTGGTCACGGCGCTGCGCGATCCCTCGCGCTGGCATTCGGTGTCGGCCTTCGCGCCGATTTGCAACCCGGTGGCCGTGCCCTGGGGCAAGAAGGCATTCGGCAACTATCTGGGCCCGGACACGACGCGGTGGCAGGAATGGGATGCCTCGGTGCTCATGCGTCGCAAGGCTTACCCGGGAGACATCCTGGTGGACCAGGGCGAAGCCGATCAATTTCTGGCCGAACAGCTGCACCCGCAGGCGCTGGAAGCGGCGGCCGCGGCCTCCGGGCAGGCGCTCACGGTGCGCCGGCACGAGGGCTACGACCATTCCTATTGGTTCATTCAAACCTTCGTCGCCGATCACCTCTCGCACCACGCGAAGAGCCTCGTTTAATCCGCCAGTCCTACCGCGCAGGGTCAACGCGTCTGGCGAACGAGGTGAAAAGCGCCTACCATTCGTCGTCCGACTCTGGCGCAACGTCGCGAGTGTGGCTAACATTCGGGTTGCAAAAGGGTTGGGTCAATTCCGGCACACCGTTGTGGCGTAGCCGACCCGGGGAATCCGATCGAGCCGCACGGGGGTGCGGCGTGAGCTCTATAAGGCCATGATAATTGGGCTTTTTCCGACAAACCTAGGACTGGCACGGCGAGTGCTTAGTCATGAGCTGATAATCCCCGCTGACACTCCGGCAGTGGCGGCGGGACATAAAGACACGATGCGTTTAGGAGGAGAACAGCGTATGGAATCCGTATTCAGGAGCAGGGTGGGGATGTTCTGTGCCGCCTTGGCACTCACCGCGATATCGAGTGCGGTCGTTGCCGACGAGGTCGCGGACCGCGCCAAGGACCCAAATCTGTGGGCAGCGCCGGGCGGGGACACCGAACTGACCCGTCATAGCCGTCTAAAAGACATTTCCACGGCGAACGTCAGCAAGCTGCAGATGATCTGGTCGCAATCGAGCGGCACTCTGCGTGGCCACGAGGGCCAGCCCCTGGTGGTGACCGTCGATGGCACCCCGATGATGTACCTCGAAAGTGGTTGGCCAAATATCGTGCAGGCGCTCGATTTGACCGATCCCGATCATCCGAAACAGATCTGGCACTACCAGAAAATGACGGATCGCGATGAGTCCGCAGTGGCGCGAGCCTGCTGCGATACGGTGAACCGTGGCGTGTCCTACGCCGACGGCAAACTGGTATTCGCGACCCTCGACGGGTGGGTCGTCGCCCTGGATGCCAAGAGCGGCAAGGAAGACTGGCTGGTCAAACAGGCGTATCCGGATCATGGCGAGACCATCACCACCGTGCCGATCATTGCGGACGGTAAGGTGATCATCGGCTTCGGCGGCGACGAGTTCGCTGCGCGCGGCCGTCTCGACGCCTACAACCTGGCCGATGGCAAGAAGGCGTGGGAGTGCTGGAGCACTGGCACCGACAAGGACGTGTGTCTGACGTCGAATACCAACAAGGCTCATCCGGAGTACGGCACTGCCGGTTCGGACGTCGGCATCCACAGCTATCCTGGCGATGAGTGGAAGCGTGGCGGCGGAGCGCTGTGGGGCTTCTACAGCTACGATCCGAAACTCAAGCTGATCTACGCCTCAACGGGTAACCCGGGACTGTGGAGCCCCTCATACCGTTGCGGCGAGAAGACGCAGCAGGAGTGCAACAGCGGCAAGTGGGACAACAAGTGGTCCATGACCATATTTGCCCGCAATGTCGACACCGGCGAAGCGGTCTGGGCCTACCAGATGACCCCGTTCGACCAGTGGGACTACGACGGTATCAACGAGAACATGCTCGAAGACCTCACCGTCGACGGCAAGATGCATAAAGTGCTGATCCACTTTGACCGTAATGGCTTTGCCTACGTGCTCGACCGCACCGACGGCACGCTGCTGCGGGCGCACAAGTACGTCACCACCAACTGGGCCGAGAAGGTCGACCTCAAGACCGGCCGTCCCGTGAAGGTGTACGAGCACTCGCCGCTGCTGGTGGGCGTCAACACGCAGGCCTGCCCCTCGGCGATGGGTGGCAAGGACCAGCAGCCGTGCGCGATCGACCCGAGCGAGCCCGGCATGGCCTATTGCCCGACCAACAACTGGTGCATGGAGGATGAGCCGCAGACGCGGTCCCATACTCAGCAGGGCACCGTGTATGTGTTCGCGAACGTGTTCATGTATCCGGAGAAGCCCGGAACCACCGGCAAGTTCAAGAAGTTCAACGTGCTGACCGGTGAGACCGTCTGGGAAATTCCGGATGCCTACCCGAACTGGGGTGGCGCGCTGGTAACCGACGGCGGCCTGGCGTTCTATGGCGACCTGTTGGGCAACTTCCGCGCCGTGGACCGCAAGAGCGGCAAGATCCTGTGGGAGCGACGTCTGGGTTCCGGCATCATCGGCAACCCGATCACCTACAAGGTCGGTGGGAAGCAGTACGTCTCGGTGTGGAGCGGCATTGGCGGCTGGATCGGCCTGCCCGTCACCGCCGGCCTCGACCTGAGCGACAAGTTTGGCGCCATTGGTGCGACTGCAATGACCAAAGCGGCCAATCTCGACAAGATCCCGATGGGCGGTACTCTCTACACGTTCCGCGTAGAATGACCGGCTGATTGGGACCACATAGGTGGCACTGGCGCCCGGTGTCTGCAAAGACATCGGGCGCCTTCTTATGTGGGGGCTGAAGGCGCGTTAACCGGGCGGTCAGCCCATTCCTACACCCACGAGCGCGTGACGCCTATGCATTGAACCGGCGTCATGTGCGTGAGTCTCAAAGGAATGGATTTAAAGTACCAGAGGTTCCATCCCATGATTGCCCCTTCACGCTTGATCGTTCCGATTCTTCTGCTGCTGGGACTCAGCGGCGTTGCCATGGGCGAGGACGCCAAGCAGCCGCTGCGCGTGTGCGCCGATCCCGGCAACATGCCGTTTTCCAATGACCGCGGCGAGGGCTTCGAGCAGAAGATCGCGGAAGTGATCGCGAGTACGCTCGGCACCACCGTGCAGTATTACTACCGGCCCGAAATGGAGCGCGGGCTCACCCGCGTAACACTCAATTCCAACAATTGCGACCTCATGCTCGATCTGACCGAGGATGCGGAGGGCGTCATGCTGACGACGCCGCTCTATCGCACCACCTTCGTTCTGGCGACGCGCACCGATCGAAACCTGGATTTCAAGAGCCTGGACGATCCGCGGCTCAAGACCCTCAAGGTAGGGGTCTACCAGACCTCCGCTCTGCGCGAGGCCCTGTATGAGCACGACGTATTCAGCAATACGATGGTGCAGTATCTCAGCCACGACGCCGACCGTGTTCCCGAGGATGCGCCCATCTACCAGATGCAGCAGCTCGTGGACGGACAGCTCGACGTCGCGGCCATCTGGGGACCGTTTGCAGGCTACTACAAGGTCGTGAAACATGCCCCGATCACCATAGAGCCCGTGAACCTCATGGAGGACTCGGTGCCGATGGAGTTCGACATGACGCTTGCGGTGGGGCGGGGCAATACCGATTTCCGCAACCGCATCGAAGGCATACTCAAGCAGGACAAGGACAAGATACACGACATCCTGGTCGCCTTCGGGGTGCCGCTGGTCAAGTGTGACACCTGCCTCATCGACGGCGACCTGCCCTCGCACGGGCCGTATGCGCCGGCCAAGCCGCAGTACCACGGACCGGCGATCCAGTCAGTCACCATCGCCATGCTCGAGGACTGGCTCAAGCAAGGCGCCAGCGTTACCGGAGAGCTCAACGACGCGGTGATCGCAGACGATCCGGTGCGCGTCCACTATCTGGTCGAAAAGAAGCATGCCGACGTCAATGCGCGCGACCTGCAGGGATCGACCCCGCTGCTCAACGCGATGCGCAGGCGTTCGATGACCATGGTCAAATACCTGGTCGATCACCACGCGAACATCAACGGGACCGATCGCGACGGCTGGACGCCCATGATGACCGCGGCGTGGGTGGATGACGGCGACGAGGTGCAGTACCTGGCCGCGCACCAAGCCGATATCAACGCCAAGAATCCGAGCGGATTGACCCCGCTGGGCATAGCGTCCGAATACGGCAAGGACGTGGCCGTCGTCGCGCTGGTCAAGGCGGGCTCGAACGTCAATGAAAGGGTAGGCAGCGGCTATACGCCATTGATGCTCGCGGTCGCCGGCGAGGCGCCCCGCTCGGTGCAGGCGTTGCTCGATCATGGCGCGGACGTCAACGCCAAGAACCGGGGCGGCGTCACTCCACTCATGATTGCGGCGGCCGGCAATCAGCCCGCGATGGCATCTTTATTGCTTCGCTCGGGTGCGGACCCGGCGATGCAGGATGAAGACGGCAGGACCGCGTTGAGCATTGCGCGCCAGAAGGGCAGCGATGCGGTGATCAAGCTGTTGGAGCAATCAGCGAGCGCGGCGCCCAGCAAGAGCTGACGGCGCCGGGTCGCGTACGTTTTCTACGGAGCTGAACAAGGAGAACATTTGTGCTACGTCAAGGTGTGGCTGGCGCTTTCATGGTGCTCGCGCTCTTAGGGGCGGCGTGGGCACAGGCTGAGGATACTCCCGCTTCGAGCGCGACCGCGGCGGCACCGGCGGCAGGCGGCGGCGGCGGCGGCGACGTGTCGAAGACACCGCCCGAGGTGGTGGGTGCCGCGGCCAAGGGCACGCTCAAGGATCCGTACAAGGACGACAACGCCGATATCGACGCGCAGGGCCACAAGCTGTTTCTGCAATACAGCTGCAACGGCTGTCATGGCGGTACCGGTGGTGGCGGCATCTGCCCACACATCATCAACGACGTCTGGGTCTACGATGGCGATGATGACACCCTGTTTCGCCTCGTCACGCTCGGCAGCGTTGGGCTGCAGGCCGCAGGCTATATGCGCAAAGGGCACGAAAACGTGGTCGCGCCCATGCCGCCCTTCGGACAGCTGATCCCGACGGCGGACGATTTGTGGAAGATCATCACTTTCGTACGCTCAGCCTATAAGGGCAGCCCGTCGCGCAAATTCGGCAATC
>JBOGLI010000267.1:0-3176 GCA_050746165.1 Terriglobales bacterium
GATGTCCACGGTGGCGTTCAACGTCCGGATCTGCGCCGCCTGGCTGTCCACGATGTCGATCAGCCGGGCGAACGAAGCATCCTGCAGTTTCGCTGTGCTCATCAGCGTGGTCGGCGTCTTGTGGCGAAAAAGGCAGCCGCAAAGAGGCAGCGCCAGCAGCAACGCGGTCGTACTCAGCCATTTCCCTCGAAGCATCAGACAGTCTCTTCCCTCCGCGTTAGATGAAACTATCAGTATACGGATTGGACAAGATTTTCGGCTAATCGGCCAACATTTGCCGCCCGTGGCAGAGCGCAATCCGGCAGCATCGAATACACTGGAGCAAATGGCCCGTGGCCGATGGTAAGTTGCCGTGAGCCGGACCATCTGCCATAGTCCATCGACAGTCGCGTGATCCGAAGACTCTTCATCTTCTTCTGTTTTTGTCTGCTGGCGCTGGGCGCATGGCTCGCGTGGGCGTTATGGCTGCCCGTGACCCCGCCCGGAACCACGTTCGTCTTGCTGCGGCCGGGTTGGTCGAGCCGTCACATCGCCGCCGAGTTGCAAAACAAGGGCGTGATCCGCAACGCTCACGCCTTCCTGCTGATGCACTACGTCACGGTGCGCAGCCTCAAGGCCGGCGAATATAAATTCGATCAGCCGGCCAGCGCGCGCGAGGTCCTCAACCGCCTCATGAAGGGCGACATCTACGTCCATACCATCGTCATTCCCGAGGGTTACAACATCTACGACATCGCTTTAGCGATGCAGCAGTCCGGCCTGGCCACTCGCGACGACTTCCTCGCCATTGCAAACGATGCGACTCCGATCAGCGATATCGATCCTGAGGCGCAGTCGCTGGAAGGCTACCTGTTTCCCGACACCTATTCGTTTACCCGCACCCAGAGCCTGCGCGACATGGTGCTGGAGATGACGAAACGCTTCCGCCAGGAAGCGAAGAAGATTGGGCTGACTGCCGACTTCCACCGTGTGGTGACCATGGCGTCGATTGTTGAGAAGGAGACCGCGGCGCCCGAGGAACGCCCGGTCGTGGCTGCGGTCTATTACAACCGCCTCGCCGCGCACATGCCCCTGGCCGCCGATCCGAGCGTGATTTACGCCGCGCTGCGCGCCGGGCGATATTCCGGAGCCATCCACGAGTCAGACCTGACCTACAACTCGCCCTACAACACTTACCGCACGGCAGGGCTTCCGCCCGGACCGATCGCCAACCCCGGAGCCTCGTCACTCGAAGCAGCGATGCATCCGGCGACCGCTCCTTATTTGTACTTCGTCGCCGACGGCAACGGGCACCACCGCTTCGCCCGCACCTTCGAGGAGCACGAGAAAAACGTCGCGGCCTACCGCCGCGCCATGGCGGCGAAGTAGTAAGGCTGCCTTGGGTGGGAAATCCGTGATTCGCCCAATTGACCCGGACCGCCCTATCTTGGTAAAACTACACCGCTTATGTCGCCGAAAGTAATCGCTTTTGTAGCAATGCTGTGGATGGCGGCGACGGCTGTTGCCGCCGACAAGGGCCCGAATTACCTGCAGGTGCATAGCCCGCATTTTTTCGTAGTCACCGATGCAAGCGAGAAGCAGGCGCGCAACGTTGCCGACCAGTTCGAGCGCATGCGCGCCGTCTTTCACGATTCTTTCCCCAACCTCGCCATCGACGAGTTCGGGCCGATTACCGTCCTTGCGGTTCGCAACGAAAAAGAGTTCCGCACCATGGTTCCTTCGGCTTACCTAGCCAAGGGCTCACTGAAATTGGCGGGCTATTTCCTGCGCGTTCCGGAGAAAAACTACATCCTGGTTCGCCTCGATGCCCAGGGGGACGAGCACCCGTTTTCCGTCGTCTATCACGAGTACACGCACTTGCTGACCAGTAAGGGCGCGGAATGGATGCCGCTCTGGATGAACGAGGGCCTGGCCCAGTTCTACGAAACCACCGAGATCGAAGGCAAGGACGTCCTGCTCGGCAAGGCAAGCTTCGGCACGGTGGAAGTGCTGCGCGAAAATAAGCTCATTCCTTTGCCTATCCTCTTCGCCGTCGATCACAACTCGCCCTACTATCACCGCGAGGACAAGGGTTCGGTTTTCTACGCCGAGTCGTGGGCGCTGACCCACATGCTCTTCATCGACGATTTCAAAACCAAGGCGAACCGGGTACGCACGTACATGATGTTGCTGGCCAACCACGTCGATCCCGTGCAGGCTGCCGCCCAGGCGTTCGGCGATCTCGGACAGTTGCAGAAGGCGCTCGAGTCCTATATCCGGCAGGATTCGTTCCAGTACTTCCATCGCGACACCCAGATCAGCACCAAAGACCTGGAGTACCGGATCGAGCCTCTGCCAGTCGCCGATGCCGACGCCGCCCGCGCCGACATCCTTGCTTATAACGAGCGCACCGACGACGCCCACGTGCTGCTCCAGCAGGTGCTTCAGGAAGATCCTAAGAACGTAAGCGCGCGGGAAACGCTTGGTTACCTGGCGGTGCGCGCGGGCAATCTCGATGAAGCGCGCAAGTGGTACGAGGAGGCGGTGAAACTCGACTCGCAAAGCTATCTGGCCAACTATAACTACGCCGCGCTCGAAATGAATGCGGCGATGGACGAGGAACAGGTCAAGTCGGTCGAAAACAGCCTGCGGGCGGCGATCAAAGCAAATCCAAAATTCGCTCCCGCCTACGACCGGCTCGCGGTGCTTCTCGCCATGCACGACGGCAATCTCGACGAGGCGCACCTCATGTCCTTATATGCCGTCTCCAACGCCCCCGATGTCGCCGGATTCCGCCTGAACTCGGCCAATATCCTGATGAAAATGCGGCGCGTCGACGATGCGGTACGCGTCATCGAGGCGGCGCGGAACGTCGCCACGACCGATCAGGAAAAGATGATGGTCGAGAACGCGTTGGCGATGGCGAAGAACTACCAGGCAAGGCTACAGCAACGGCAGCCGCAGACCGATGAGCAGGTGACGGTCACCACCACCGATGGTCCTCCTCCCGTACTGCGGCATAGAACGGAATCTGACCAGCAATCAGTGCCTGCGACGTACGTCGTCAAGAAAGAGCGTCCGTTCCCGCCCCCCGGCCCGCACAAGTTTGCCGACGGCGCCATCACCGACGTTCAGTGCGCGATTCCCGCAGTCCTCGATTTTCACCTTTCATCGGGAACGCAGCCGCTCACCATGCA
>JBOGLI010000268.1:0-4062 GCA_050746165.1 Terriglobales bacterium
ATACTGAACGCCTCATTCCGTGGAATTTCAGTGTAAGCAACTGAATTGCAACGCATTACATACATACGCAGTTGGTTGTATATGTAAACCCGCAAACTCAAGCACTTAGCGCAGGCAGCCGCCTAAGCTACTGACAAATAACAACTAACTGAGTTGTGTGGAATGTATCACAAGCACCTGAGTTGTGTCAAAATTGGTGCTCTAGTTGCGAACGATGCGCTCTCACAGCTGAGCTACAGGCCCACGCAACGCATTCGATTGTAGCAGCAAAGCCGGACGTCAGGCACGGGGCTCCAGGCACCCGGCACGCCAGACGAGATCACATCGCCGTGTGATCGATGTCCACGCCCGCGGCGCAACTCCGGCGCGAATATAATGAAGCAGTGACACCTTCAAAACATGTACGTAAGGTTGCGGAAGCTGATTTTCCCACCCGCTGGGGACAGTTCCGCATCCTCGGCTTCGAGGGCCAATTTCCGCAGGAGAGCGGCGAACGCCGGAAGGAAACGGCGGTGGCGCTCGTCATGGGAGACATCCATGCCGTGCCGCCGCTGGTGCGGATCCATTCGCAGTGCCTGACCGGTGACGTATTCGGGTCGCTGCGCTGCGATTGCCGTCAACAGCTGGAGATGGCGCTGGCGATGATCGGCGAATCGGGCGCGGGCGTGCTGGTGTACGAGCAGCAGGAAGGACGCGGCATCGGCCTGATGGCGAAGCTGCAGGCATACGAACTACAGGACAACGGTCTGGATACGGTCGAGGCAAATGAGCGGCTGGGATTTAAGGCAGATCTGCGCTTCTACACCCTGCCCGTCGAGGTGCTGAAAGCGCTGGACCTGGCGAAGATCCGCTTGCTGTCGAATAACCCTGAGAAGGTCTCGGCGGTGGAGGAAGCAGGCATCGAGGTCGTGGAGCGCGTGCCCTGCGAGGTGGAACCAGCGTCGGCGTACTCGGCGCACTACCTGAATACGAAGAAAGAAAAGATGGGACACCTGCTGACGGCGAAGCGGAAGGCGTAAAGACAGTTTCAGTTTCGAGTTTCAGTTTCAGAAAGTAAAGACAAAGCGGCCGCTGATTTGCGCTGATGAACGCTGATGAAAAAACATCAGCGTTTTTCAGCGTTCATCTGCGGCTGATTTCTTTTTCTTAGGTTCGGATAGAAGTTTGCGAATCGCATTGCGGTTCTTCACCGGCAGAGTGAGGCAGGCGGAGCGGGCGAGCGCTATGTAGGCGGCGCGTGCGTCGGGAAATGCGCGAAGCGCAGCGAGATGCTTGCGGATGGTATCGACGTCGCCGCGCACAAGTGGTCCGCTGAAGGCGCCCTCTGCCCCCGATTGCAGATAATTCCGCAGCGTCTGCTCGACGATGGGCTTCATCGCGCTGCGCGCTTCCCTTTCCGATAAACCGGCGCGCCGGCCGACGCGTTCTCCGAGGGTGAGGGTCGCCACCAGCAGCGGCGAGGCAAAAGCGCCAAAGGCGTGGTAGAGCGGCTTGGCGGATTTCTTCACCGCCATTGCCTCACCGCCGAGGTTGCGAACAATCGAACGAGCCGCGCGCACCGCCTTCGGCTGGCCCTCAATGCCAAACCAGACGCCCCAGAGCGGAGTCTGCGCGCCGCGGACGAATGACATCATCGGGTGCATGCTGCCGACGGCGGCCCCGCGATGGCGCAGTGGCGCGAGCACGTCGCTGGTCAGCGCGCCGGAGGTGTGCAGCGCGATCACGCCGCGCCAGTCCGCGTTCGTGATATCCGCGACAAGGTCGGGGAGTTGGGAATCACCGGCGCAGAGAAAGACGACGCCGGACGGATTCAACGCGGTGACCGCGCGCGATTTCAAATCCCGGGCGAGGGCGCGGGCTTGCGCCGCGGAACTGCCCGGCCGATGGACGATCGCGGCAATGGGGTAGCCGCTGTCGTGCAGGGCGCGCGCCAGGGCGGTGCCGAGCCGTCCCGGACCGACGACGGTAATGCGGGGCTTGGGCATGAACGGGGAAGAATAGCAAATCAGGGACGAGGCGTGAGGCACGAGGCACAAGGCGTGAGGCATTTCCGATTGCCGATTGTCGATTGTCGATTGTGCCGAACTGACTCGGAGCGTCGTGCCGCGCACCGCGCACCGCGCACCGCGCACCGCGCTCCTCGCCCCTCGTGCCTTGTGCCTTGTGCCTTGTTATATTTGTTTTCCGATGAAGGCGAAAAAGAAGTCGAGCGCAAAAGCAAAGATCCTATCCAGCAAGGTTGTGTATAAGGGGCCGGCGTTTACGGTCACTACCGATCACGTTCGGGAGCCGGGCGGGGTTACGTCGCGGCGCGATATAGCGCACCATCCGGGATCCGTGGTGATCCTGGCTGTGGACGATTCTGGGCGAGAGCCCAAAGTCCTGCTGGCGCGCCAGTACCGACATGCGGCGCGCCGCTACCTGCGGGAGCTTCCGGCGGGCCGGATCGACGATGGCGAGAGTACGCTCGCGGCGGCGAAGCGCGAGCTGGCGGAAGAGACCGGCTACTCGGCGAAGCACTGGAAGAGAATCCAGTTTTACTGGCCGAGTCCGGGCTTTCTGGACGAGACCATGTCTGTGTACATGGCGAAAGGCCTGACGCGCGGGACGGCAACGCCGGAGGAAGACGAAAACATCACCATCCGGTTCTACCCCGTTTCGGAGGCGGTGCGCATGGCGGCCGGTGGAACGCTGCTGGATGGCAAAACAATTTCGGCGATTCTGTGGTTGTGGCACGAAATGACCCGCCACGGGCGCTAGGAACGGCCATTGACTTTTCGGTTACTTGCCACGCGCATTATTTGGAGCTAGGCTTCCAACGCTACGAAATGCCGTGGTTTTCGGTGTTCTAGGTGTTCATCAAGTTGACAACAGACTCCAGAGTGACGGAGAATATTGTCAGTCCCATTCCCAAGGTCCCCTTCCAGCCAGCAACTGTGGCCAGCAAGTAGAGCTTCCGTCGTGTATGGCCGAGACCGGTGGGCGTAGAACACCGAGGCGCGTAGGGCGCACAAGGTTACTGCACGGAGGAAAGAGCAAGTGTCTCGTATTAAAGGCAAGGTCAAATGGTTCAATAATGCAAAAGGATTCGGATTCATCGGCCGCGACGATGGCCCGGACGTTTTCGTCCATTACAGTGCCATCACATCGGAGGGCTACAAGAGCCTGCAGGAAGGCGATGACGTCGAATTCGAGATCGTCCAGGGTCAGAAGGGACCGCAGGCCGGCAACGTGGTGAAGGTACCCGCGTAATCGGACCTGAAGCAAGCTTTCAAGATTTCAACCCAGCCGAGAGGCTGGGTTTGTTTTGTGCTCAGCCGTCAGTGATCAGTGATCAGGTCGGCGCCGGAGCTAGATCCTGGGATCGGTCTCGCCTTCTGGGATGAGTAACGAGAGTCCGGCCGAGAGCACGAGGAAAATGACCGCCGTTGTTATGCCGTCAATGATGCTCATCCACCAAGGCGGAGAACATCCTAAGCAATCACTCCAAGCCCGCCATCCTGCATGATCCATGCGAACACTGTTGGGAATGTCGCCGGCGCTAATTCGCCGCCGCCATAAATTCCGACAGCAACAATCGTGACAATTGTAACGACTGCTTACCGCGGTGATTTCACGACGGGATTATACTGCCTACACCCCAAAAACCCTGATCACTGACCACTGATCACTGACCACCGGTTAGAATCATTCCGCCATGCCGCTGGACAAGGCACTCGATAACAAGTCGATCGCGTCGCTGTTGTACGAGACGGCCGACCTGATGGAGATCGACAACGCCGACCCGTTCCGCATCCGCTCGTATCGCAACGCCGCCGAAGCCATTGAAGGGCTTCCCTCCCCGATTTGGGATGTAATACCCGATCAGAAAAAACTGTTGGCGATTCCCGGCATCGGCAAAGGCATGGCGGCGAACCTGCGCGAGCTGATGGAGACGGGCAAGCTGTCGGTGCAGGAAGAGCTGCTGACGAAATACCGGCCGAGCATGCTGGAGCTGCTGAAGATCCAGGGGCTGGGGCCGAAGACGATCCAGCTCATCTGGAGCTCGTACCAGGTGTGCGA